>JAGHCS010000159.1 GCA_021160355.1 Candidatus Cloacimonadota bacterium | reverse complement strand
TTCCTAACCTCCTTGAAGCTGTTAAAGAGAACGATCTCGTCATTGGGTCACGATATATCTCCGGCGTAAATGTGATCAACTGGCCATTCAAACGCTTGCTCTTGAGTATTGGTGCCTCAAAATATGTGAGAATGATTACATCAATTCCTATTAAAGATCCTACAGGCGGATTCAAATGTTTCAGAAAAGAAACCCTCGAAGCGCTCGATCTTGATAATATCATGTCTGACGGGTACTCTTTTCAGATTGAGGTCAATTATAAGGTGTGGAAAAAGGGACTTCGCATAAAAGAAATTCCTATTGTGTTTTACGAACGAATCAACGGAACATCTAAGATGTCCAAGAAAATAGTAAGAGAGGCGATCGTTCGGGTGTGGCAGCTGCGTTTCTTTCCTGAATACTGGGAGCGTCGTCGAAGAAAAAAGCAATCACGAAAATCTTAGTTCATCGTTATTACAATACGTTATTATCATGAAATCAAAAGTTAAAAATATCGTAGATTATGTATTCATTCTCATAGGATGCGCATTGATGGGTTTGTCCCTCGTGCTGTTCCTTTCTCCCAATAAAATTGCTGCCGGCGGTGTGAGCGGTCTTGCAGTGGTCATCAACCACCTTTTTCATCTTCCCATCGGTATTGTTATGCTCGTGTTCAATATTCCGCTTTTCCTGATCGGGCTGAAGATCCTTGGTAAGCGTTTTGGCATTCGAACGTTTTTCGGGATGATCGCTTTTTCATTATTTACTGACCTATTTAATAATGTGTTGCATCTGAAAGCAGTTACCGAGAATCCTCTTCTTGCCAGTCTTTACGGAGGATTACTGCTTGGTATCGGTCTCGGGATCGTTTTTAAGGTCAATGGTTCGACAGGCGGCTCTGATATTGTCGCGCAGATTTTCAGCCAGAAACGTATCATGACCGCAGGCAATACCTTCATTCTGATTGATTTTATTGTGATCAGTCTTGCGGGTTTTTGTTTCCAGGGAGTGGAGTATGCCCTCTGGGGATTCATCGCGTTGTATGTTTCGAGCAAGGTTGTTGATGTCATTATCGCAGGACTCGGTTATGCAAAGGCGACACTCATTATTTCTGATAAATCTGAAGAAATAAAAGACCTGATCTTTCAAAAAATGAACAGAGGAGTGACATTCCTGAAAAGTGAAGGCGCATATTCCCGCAAAGGCAGAGACGTGATCCTGTGCATCGTTTCGCGAAGAGAAGTAGCAAAGCTGAGTAATATTGTGAAATCGACCGATCCTGATGCGTTTGTGATCATTCAGGAAGTACATCAGGTGTTGGGCAAGGGCTTCAAACCCAGAGAAAATATTGTATAATCAGAATAACCACTCGACTTCACCCGGTAAATCGGGATACGTCGTAGTAGGCGAAAGACACGTAAGTTTGATCATTATGATTTTTGCTTGCAGCGGCGTAATGTAATGAAGCCGTATGGTTAAATGAAAAGGAGTTTTTATGGCTAAATTAGGTGTCAATATCGATCATATTGCAACAATAAGGCAGGCACGTAAAACCTTTGAGCCCGATCCTGTCGAAGCTGCATTTATTGCAGAAAAACACGGCGCAGATCAGATAACGATTCATCTGCGTGAGGATAGACGTCACATGCAGGACAGGGATCTGCGCATTTTGAGGGAAACGATCCAGACAAAACTGAACCTTGAAATGGCACCAACCGAAGAAATGGTAGCCATTGCAAAAGCAATACATCCTGATACCGTGACACTGGTTCCGGAGAAGCGGGAAGAAGTTACTACCGAAGGTGGGCTGAATCTCGAACTCAAAGGGCTCGAAGAAAAAATACAGGAACTCAAAAAAGCAGAAATCTCGGTCAGTGTTTTCATCGATCCGGATAATGAAGTGGTCAAAATGGCGCACAAGCTTGGCGCTGACGCAGTTGAACTCCATACAGGTTATTTTGCAAATGCAAAAGCCGAAGAGGACATTCTCAAAGAAGTGGAGCGTATCAAAGAAGCGGTTCATACTGGCAAAAAACAGGGATTGTATGTGGCTGCAGGACATGGCATCAACTACTTCAATGCTCATTATCTCGTAAACATTAAGGATATCGAAGAATATAATATCGGGCATTCGATCATTTCCCGGGCTGTATTTGTCGGGCTTGGACGAGCAGTTCAAGAGATGAAACAGCTCATTTCCTGAATGATATGCATGCCTATCTCGTATTAATATCTTTTCTCTCTTTTTTACTCATACCGTTCTTTCTCATAAAATATATTACAAATCCTATTGAATGGAAGCAGAGATTAGGATTCATAAAAATCCCTCATCACAACAAAAAAACAATCTGGTTCCATGCTGCTTCTGTCGGGGAAATCAACGCTCTTGCACTTCTAATCGAAAAATTCATAGAAGAGTATGGGACGCAATATTATGTTGTGATTTCCACTATGACCACCACAGGTCATGAGAGAGCAAAATCACTCGCTGATAAGTATCGCGAAAACATATTTCAAATCCTAGTTCCGGTTGACATTCCTTTTGCGGTAAAGAGGGCAATTAGAAAAATATCACCCGATATTCTTGTCATAGCAGAGACTGAAATCTGGCCTCTCTTTATACATTATGCCCATAAAGACGGAGCTAAAATACTCATCGTAAACGGCAGGATCTCTCACAAAACAGTAAAAAGCTACAAGAGATTTGGATGCATTTTTAAAAACACTTTAAAGCTTATCGATGAGATCGGTGCTCAAACTGAGGAAGATAAGCACAGATTTACAGAACTCACTGAAAATACTGTCGAAGTAACCGGGAATCTGAAATTTGCACTTCATTTGCCGGATTATGAAGTTGAAGCCATTAAAAAAGAGTGGCATCTCACTTCTCAGTTCATCATTACGTTTGGCAGCTCGCGCCCTGGAGAGGAACTTCTTGTGGCAGAATTATATCATTTCCTAAATGAGAAAGGAGTTGATTTCCAGATCCTCCTTGCACCACGGCATCTGCAGCGTCTTGACGAAATCGAAAAATTGCTCACACAGAATCATGTCCAATTCCAAAAATTATCCGAAATTTTTTCTCCTGCCCCTCTTCTTCTTATCGACAAAATGGGAGAACTTACCAAAGCGTATGCAGTATCTGAAGTCACCCTGGTCGGAGGTAGTTTCTATGATTTTACAGGTCACAATCCACTTGAACCGGCGTATTTCTCCAAGCCGATTCTCATGGGTCCATATTATTCGAGTTGCAAAGAATCTGTCGGCGCGCTGAGTTCTGCGGGAGCGATTCGTATTGTTGAAAAAGAAAATTTGCCGGAAGCTGTCATCGATTTGTATCAAAACCCTCACAAAAGAGCTGAAATGGGTAATCGTGCGAAGGAAGTAATGGAACAGAATATGGGTGCTCTTGACAAAACCTTGCGTATGATCGAGGATTTTCTTTAAAGTGCAAATGAGGTTAACATGAAAGAAGCACAGTTTTATAAAAAGTTGGATAACAATGCAGTACAGTGCCAGCTTTGTCCGCAGATGTGTACAATCGAAGAAGGGAAGAGGGGGATGTGTTTTGGCAGGATGAATAAAAAGGGCATTCTCTATGCAGAGAATTACGGAGAAACCATCTCGATCTCGATGGATCCTATCGAAAAAAAACCTCTTTACCATTTCTATCCCGGCAAGGAAATTCTGTCGATCGGTCCAAACGGGTGTAATCT
>JAGHCS010000113.1 GCA_021160355.1 Candidatus Cloacimonadota bacterium | reverse complement strand
TGTGGGTTTCTTGTTGACTTGTCCTTTATTTTAAACGTATTATAGGTGATGAAGCCGCTTAGAGGATGGGAATTTTGTGAAATGGAGGAAAAATCAGCAGCAACCAAAAAACGAATTTCTTATCTTTAATTAAACCGGGAGAAATGGTCAGTATCATAGGTCCGAGTGGATCAGGAAAAACAACTCTTGTGAATCTTATTCCCAGGTTTTATGATCCCAATTATGGATCTATTTTTATTGATGGAGTTGATATAAAGAATATCTCTCTAAAGTCTTTGAGAAGACAAATTGGAATTGTCCATCAGGATACATTCCTTTTTTCTAATTCTATATTGGAAAACATAAAATATGGAAATAGGAATACGTCTTTTGAAGAAATAAAAAAAGCAGCCACAATTGCAGATGCTCACAGATTCATCATAGAGCTTCCTGATAAATATGAAACTATAATTGGCGAAAGAGGAGCAAAACTTTCAGGTGGACAAAAGCAAAGGATTGCTATTGCAAGAGCTATTATTAAAAACCCAAAAATACTAATTCTTGATGAGGCAATATCTTGGTTAGATAATAATAGCATAGAAACACTTAAAGAATCCTTGCGGTTTCTTAGGAAAAAGTGCACTATCATTCTTATAACTCATAGACGCGCAATAATTGAAAATTTCTATAGAATTGTAGTATTAGAGAAAGGAAAGGTATTTGAAAAATTAGACGAAATAAACTCATTACAAATATTTGAAAGTTATAATTAAACATATTTATTAAAAAGAGAAATGAAACAAAAAAATACACATGTCTCTAAAAATGGACAATTGCTAAAGTTCCTACCAGACGAAAAACATTGGCATGAGTTTTGCATATTTGAAAGCAGAGAGGAGGGGTTATGAAAAAATCATATACAGCTTTGGTACTGGGAACTATTATTATTTTCCTCTTTCCCATAAGCTCATCTTGTATGGGAGACAATAATTTTCTTAAAGGGATAAGTTTCAAACTCAAAGGCGGTTATCAATATCTGCACATAGGGGACTTGAATACATATATGAGTCTCCTAAAAGAATATTACGAAAATTACTCTGATGATTGGCGTGTTTATACAATCAATGAGTTGGAAGAATTCCATCATGGTTCAAATTCAGGAGTTGAAGTATCATTCACGTTCACTTCTCATTTGAGGGGTATTATCGGTATAGAATACACTCATTTGAAAAGTGAAAGCTCAGTTGAATTCCCGGATCAAAATACTATGCAGGTTTGGAAACATAAAATAGACTCTTTCCCCATTACACTAGGTGTTGATTATTTTTTTCCATTAAGTAAAAGGAGCTCTTTCTATTTGAGGGCGGGGATCGGGTATTACTTTGCCAAGATAAATAAATACTATAACAGCCAAAAGATCAATGCATGGGATTATTATTGGGAAGAAAACATGCGCTCTTCTGACTTTGGAGTGAACGGTGGATTTGGTTTTGAATACAGCCTAAGCAAGAACATATACCTGACTCTGGAATGTCTGGGAACATATGCAAAAATTAACGAATTTAGAGGTAACTATTCAGGTATAGGACCAGAAGGATATTATTACGAAGATGAAGGTATTTTTTACTCCTGGGAAGAGCTACTACAAAATTGGGGTTATATAATTCCCCATATTACCCTGGGAAAACCCGAATCAGCCTGGTACAGAAGAAACATAAGAGAATTTGTTCTGGATTTAAGCGGCGTTTCTCTGATGTTGGGCCTTAGAGTGAGGTTGTTTTAAAAAAATGAGGCATTCAAATATCAAGCCAATCATACTGATCATCGCTTTCTTCATCACAGCCTTTGGATGCAAAAACAATCCAACAACACCCTGGGAATATCCTGACCTATCAATCAGACTGGAAACAGAACATTTCATTTTTTATTATGCTGATGGAGATTATGTGGAATCCACATGGCAGGAAGTCTATCATGAATGGGCTGTCAGTGAGCTTCAGGTCATAATTCCCTGTAAGATCAATTATTATAAATATTGGGATATAACTCATTTGGAGAGAATGACAGGTATAAATTATTGTTTTGCCGAACCAGATACATTTGCAGTTCATACCATCTGGCCAACTGATAATCATGAATGCGTGCATTTATACACCTCTTTAATTGGCCGCCCCAGTGATTTTTTCAATGAAGGAATAGCCGTTGCTTTTCAGACAGATCCCTATAATAATGATTATACAGCGCGTTGGAATGGGATGCCGGTCCATTATTGGGGGAAAAAGTATAAAGACGAGGAGGCTTTGATACCACTTGACAATCTGCTGGAAACGGAAGATTTTAGAGCCTATGACGGTGTCATCACTTATCCGGAAGCAGGCTCATTTATGAAATTCATGATTGATTCATACGGATTGGATCAAATGAAATCGTTTTTCGAAATTGGAGATAGATATCATTCAAAAGAGACAATTAAATTGAATTTCGTATCCGTCTACAATTTCTCAATTAATAAGGCTGAAGAGGAATGGCTCCTGTTTTTAGATAGTTATTGATAATCCGCTTCATAGTGTCCTCCACACATATTCTTTAATACATTTTTGCCATGTGACAGATATGCAATAGATCAATAAGATTGATCTCAAAGTTCTTCCTCAAGTGTCGAAATACGTCCGTTAGGGGGAGCCAAAATTCTATCCGCTGAAATCAGCGGTTCTTATTTAACACAAGACCTTGTGGGTTGACCCCTTGGGAGTCTTTTCATTTTCCACGTATTCACGCCCATTTACGACGCTTCCCACATCGCTCCCGGTTCTCCGTTTTTCCAGTTTGACTCTATGTGGGGGAAGATTCGACCATGATCCGGTCCACCCCTACCAGGCGAAACCGCTGGCCATGACAGCCCTTTGCTCGGTCTTATTCGGTGAAACTCGGAAAAACCAGTTGACAAACGTGCGTACTTTCATATAATGTAAGCTGGTTTGTCCGGATGGATGCCCGTCGAGCGCGTCCGGTACGAACTAATTTGTCAATAGACAGCAAGGCCGGCTTCGATATGAGAAGGGAACCGAGGCGACTGGAGTTAATGATGGAAGATCGATGGCTCTCCGTAGATGAGATCGCGGCTTATCTCGGCATCAAGCGGGATACGGTTTACAAATGGATCGGCGAAAAGCAGATGCCTGCACACCGGATGGGCCGCCTGTGGAAATTCCGCAAGGAAGAAGTGGACGAATGGGTGATCTCAGGCAGAGCTGACGAGGCCAAGGATAAAGGAGAAAAGTGATGGCGGAATCCCTTGCTGATCAAATC
>JAGHCS010000037.1 GCA_021160355.1 Candidatus Cloacimonadota bacterium | reverse complement strand
TTTTAGGGGTATCCCTGTGTGGTGTATTATGAGCTATACATTCTGAATATATTGCTGATAATGAATATTAAATTTTCTTTTATTTAGAGGGTGTAAACTGTAAATGATTAATAATTTCTTGACATCCGATATGGTCAGTTAAGCTCACACAATATTTCATAATTTTTCAAAGGAGTTTACACATGAAGAAAGTGCGATTAATTCTCATTCTTTCACTTCTCATAGCAATTTTCTCATGCACAAAGCATGAAATTACCCTCGTTACCATTGGAACTGGCGGTGTGACCGGAGTGTATTATCCAACTGGTGGAGCGATAAGCAGAATGGTAAACAAACAATTCAGTAAATACGGCATAAAAGCAACAGTGGAATCCACTGCAGGATCCGTGTATAACATCAATTCTGTACTGAGTGGAGATCTCGATTTTGGTATCGCACAATCAGACAGACAGTACCAGGCAGTAAAAGGATTATCCGAATGGGCAGAAATCGGACCACAGGATAAACTACGCTCTGTTTTTTCGATACATCCGGAAGCGATTACGCTTATTGTGGCTGATAAAAGCGGAATCAGCAGAATTTCTGATCTTATTGGCAAACGAGTAAATCTCGGCAATCCCGGTTCAGGTCAACTCCAAAATTCCAGGGATGTGCTCGGTGCTTTCGGTGTGAATGAAGATATGCTCAAAGCAGAGTATGTAAAAGCAATAGAAGCCCCCGGACTCGTTCAGGATGAACGCATAGATGCATTCTTTTACACTGTGGGACATCCTAACGAAAACATAAAAGAAGCCACGTCGGGTCGTGTCAAGGTGCACATTGTACCTATCGAAGGAGCGCCTATTGATTCATTGCTGGAAGCATTACCTTATTATGATAAAGCGGTCATTCCACATGTATATTATGAGCTATCTACCAATATTGCCGATGTGCCGACCATCGGTGTGAAAGCAACATTGATAACCTCAGAAGATGTTTCCGATGATATCGTGTATGCCTTCACCAAAGAAGTATTTGATAATTTTGATGAATTTAAAACCATTCATCCGGCTTATGATACCCTCACAAAGGAAAGCATGCTCAAAGGACTCTCAGCTCCAATTCATCCAGGTGCGCTTAAGTATTATAAAGAAGCAGGTTTGATAGAACATATAAAACCGTCATTAATACAGTAAATTTAAATTATATGGTTTGCAGTTTGGTTTTGTAAACTATGCCGGAAATCTATAGGGGCTTCAGATCGGGTTGATCAATATCATAAACAAGAGTGGCACTTTTCCATCCTTTCCAATCGTGAACTGGTGTTTCTGATATAAAGGCATAATTTAACAAATAATAGGTGTATTTATGATAATAATGAATTTATTAAAAAACTGGCTGATCATTGTGGGAGCGCTGATCATGCTCATTTCTTTGTCTCCGATACAAAAACTTAAACAGCAATTACCGGAAGGAGCGCTTCGCGGCAAATGGGATATGTTAAGAATGCTTATCCTGTTCTTCGTTGCAAGCTATTTGGTTTTTGTCGTTGCACAATGGAATGAATATGTCGATACTTCTGATCTTATTGTACCATTTGTTTTTTTCTTTGGTGCAATATTTACCCTCCTTACTAGTTCTCTTGCAGTACAAACAGCACGTGATATTTTGCGTATAACTACGCTCGAGCAGGAGAATATTACTGATCCTCTTATGGAAATTCATAACCGCAGGCATTTTAACAGGCGTCTCACAGAAGAAATGAATCGTGCTCACAGGTATGGCACACCCCTGGCTCTCTTTATAATCGACATAGACCATTTTAAAAATGTGAATGATACATATGGCCATGATACTGGGGATAATGTATTGAAAAAAATTGCAACTCTGTTGCAGGATCATGTGCGAAGAACTGATATTATTGCTCGCTACGGGGGAGAGGAAATCGCTATAATTGCACCAGAAACCACGATGGAAGTTGCAGAAGTTTTGGGAGAACGACTCCGTGAATCGATTGCGAATGCTATATTAGTACCTGCAAATGAAGAACATCCTGATATAAAAGCAACAGTAAGTATTGGCATTGCAGGAATAGAAAAAACCATTACTAATAATGAGAGATTTATTCAATGTGCAGATATTGCCTTATACGAAGCAAAAGAACAGGGACGAAACCGTGTTGTGATATACGAATGTACACAATCAGAAACTATGTAGATGATGGAAATTATAACTGTTCACAATGAGAATGAAGTTACGTTTGTGGAATGTAAGCCCCCAGAAAAACTGATTTCCTCCGAGCAGGATGCAGTCGACCTAATTGGACTGTGCGGATATCATCAAACCAATAATCTACTGATGTATACAAATAATGTCGACAAGAGCTTCTTTGATCTCAAATCGACCCTTGCGGGAGCAGTACTGCAAAAATATATGAATTACTACATGAGAGTTGCATTGGTTTTACCTTCCAATATTGAGCATAACAAACGATTCAGCGAGATGGCTCTTGAAACAAATAAAGGAAATCATTTCAGGTTATTTAAAACCAGAGAGGAAGCAGTGGAGTGGCTCACACATGGATAAAAAGATTGAAATCCGATTTGAGAAGAATAACGAAGTAAACGCAGAAGAGCTTATCGATATATTCAAGAGTGTTGAATGGAGAAAAAACCCGAACAATATTGTTGAAGCGTTCAAGAATTCCTATTATATTACCGCATATCATGGCGAGAAGCTTATCGGTTTTGCCCGAGCTATCTCAGATAATTGTTACTACACAAATATCTTCGACGTGATCGTGCGTCCCGAATATCAAAAGAAGGGGATAGGCAAAAAAAAGATGCTCATGCTGAGAGATACCTTCAAAGGAACCTATTTCTTTTTGACCTACACAGAAGGAAGAAAAGAGTTTTATGAGAAATGCGGCTTTGAAGAGAATGATCGGGCAATGTGGATACATATTTATAAGTCTTGAAGATGATCATTCCTAAACATAGGTGTAAATAATATCACCGATCCTGTTTCCAGAATTCTTGACACTTATATTATAGAAAAAAATCTGTAAAAAAAATAGAAAGTTAATTAGAGGTGAGTGCATGAGAAAAATTATTATTTTTCTCTTTATCTTTTTAATGCTAGGTTTTTCAGCTTTTGCTGCAAAAAAACCGGATTGGGTCAACAAAAGACCGATTAATAACAATTCTTATACTGGTATAGGTGTTGCAGAAAAAGATACTGATACCAGTGAATATATCCAGAAAGCAAAAGACCGTGCACTGCGCGAAATCGCTTCCGAGATCACCGTAACGATAAGCAGCGCAACGCTGAACCAGATCCTTGAAAAAGCAGGTGTGGTAAAAGAGGAATTTGAATCACAGATACAATCCTCAACACAAGCCCAGCTCGAAGGATATGAACTGGTCGATACATGGGAAGACAAAACTCAATACTGGGTTTATTACACATTATCAAAAGAAAAATATGCACAACTCCGTAAAGCAAAGATAGACAAAGCAGTCTCTCTCTCCCTCGATTTTTATTCGAAAGCTGAGCAGAAAAAAGCGAACAGTCAGATAACTGAAGCGTTACAGCTCTACTTACAAGCCTTTAATCCTATCGAACCAATTCTTTCTGAATCTCTCGAAACGATGTATAATGGGCAGAATATCTATCTCCTTAATACAATACATTCGTCATTGCAGCAGGTACTTGGAACGATCTCTCTCAAGCCAGTACAGCCGGAGATTGATGCGACAATTGGGAGGGGTTTGGAAGATCCTATTCTTTTCAAAGCACTTTATACACAAACTCCGATTGCTAATTTTCCGCTTCATTTCAGCTTTATAAAAGGCGAAGGTGAGCTGATAGAATACGATAAAACCGGTATGAATGGGCTGGCATCCTGTAGAATTTCAAACATTCTTTCTGCTGATAAAATGCAGGTCATAAAATCCGAATTGGCAATGAACAAGCTGGTAACACAGGAAGAACTCAATCCTATTATTCAGGATATCATAAAGAGTCTCTCAATTCCTTCTGCAAATGTGCTTTTAAATGTATCAGGACCACAGGTCTTCATCGAATCAACGGAACTTAATTTTGGTGATCCATTGGATGTGAACTATATCGAACCGAAACTCAAAGAGAAGTTATCCGAGTATGGTTATAGTTTTGTAGATATGAAATCAGATGCAGATTATGTGATTGTGATCGATGCACAGTCCAGGAAAGGATCCACAATCTATAATATGTGCTCTGCTTTTGTTGATGTGACGATTTCGGTCATGGATATGTCCACATTCGTGGAAATTTATAAAAATACTTTTTCAAATTTAAAGGGGATCAACACGGAGATGGACAAAGCAGGTCTTGCAGCTTTTGATAATGCATCCAAGCAGATCTCAGCAGAGATCATAGAAATCATGCAATAGTTTTTGGGAGTTTTAATGAAAAGAATAATATTGTTTTTACTTATGCTCATGCTTTTTACGAGCTTTCTTCATGGACTAGAAAAGTTTTATCAGTACTATAATAAGGGTTTGGAATATATGGAGAAAGGTGACTGGCTGCGGGCGATAGAGGAGTTCAAGAGTGCTGCATCCCTCGAATTTGAGGATACAAAAAAAATGCGTACCTACGGCACACGATTCATAAAATATTTTCCACACCGTGAAATGGGGATTGCGTATTATCAACTTGGAGAATTCAATAAAGCTAAGGACGAATTAGAGCTTTCCATAGCTTACAAAAAATCCAAAGAAGCTGAGAAGTATCTCGAAAAGGTGTTGCTCGGTATTCCTCCCGGGCAGGATATCGTCGTTCAAGAAGAGATTATTGAAGAAGTGACCAAAGATAAACAAAAGGAAGAAGTAATTGAGAAAAAACCAAAAGAGATCGTAGAAAAACCCAAAGAGGTTATTGA
>JAGHCS010000032.1 GCA_021160355.1 Candidatus Cloacimonadota bacterium | reverse complement strand
GATTTAGTTAGCTCATTATCGGCATTTAGCGGGGTGGGGAACTTTTGTGATCCCATTTTAATTAATTGTACAATATGTGACAATTCCGAAGCAATTCAAGGTACTATTAGTCAGTTGTCAAATGCCAATCTCACCTTAGTGAATTGTATTTTAAGAAATTATGCTGAAAATGAAATATGGTTTGACAATCAGGGACCTCCAAATACTGTAGAAATCTATTATTCAAACATAAAAGATAGCATCAATGGTATTAATACAAACAACAATGGAACTATCTTCTGGGGAGAAGGCAACATAGATTCTCTTCCACAGTTTGTTGGCGGGAATCCCTTTAGTTATGAATTAACAAAATATTCTCCCTGCATAGATAAGGGAACTCCTGACACAACCGGGCTGAATCTACCTGCAACGGACTTAGCAGGTAATCAAAGGATTTATAATGGAAGGATAGATATCGGTGCGTATGAATATCAAGGATATGGCATAGACCAACCGGATACTTCGTTTATTCATAGTTTGTATCTCTTTCAAAACACACCCAATCCTTTTAACAATGAGACAGAAATATTGTTCATAACAGCGGATTACGAAAGAGTGGAAAATTACACCCTTTCAATATACAATACCAAAGGACAGCTTGTTCGCAGATACGATGGAAAAACGAATGATTTTTGGGTAAAAACAAAGATCGTGTGGGACGGAACAGATGAATATGGAAGGCAAGTTGCTCCCGGAACATATTTGTATAAATTGGAGTATAATGGAAATGCGGTGGTGAGGAAGATGATCCGGATTCGCTGACGCTCAGAAATGAAAAATATAAAATTAAAAATGGAAAATGAGTTCCGAAGTTCAACTTTTGAATGAGTATTAACCAACAACAAACATTGTCATCCTGATCCCGATTTATCAGGAGAAGGATCTCCCTGATCGGTGATTTGTCTTTTCTGCGAGACTTTTCGACAAGCTCAGAGTGACAATTCTATTTTTGCTAAAAATGGTTTGCAATGAAGTGTGAATCGTCAAAGGACACATTTTTATCTCAGCGTTCTCAGCGTGATTTATTTACTCTGCGGACTTTGCGTGAAATTATTTTTTACACAGAATGATCCATGATGACTTGTGGTGATTAAATTTGACATAAAATCCCCTTTTTGCAAAACTCAAACGAACTATGAAAAAAGATATTAAGCAGGAAGAAATGCAAAAGATTTACGTGTTCGACACAAATGTTATAATTCACGACTCCTCTGCAATTTATGCATATCCCAAAGACAAGATCGTTATTCCCATCACCGTTATTGAAGAGATGGATCAGTTTAAAAAAGGGCTGGATGAAAAGAGCAGAAATGCCCGGCAGTTCAGTAGAATTCTTGATAGTTTACGCCAGCAAAACTCACTCGCAAAAGGAGTGAAGCTGAAAAACGGCGGTATACTCCAAATCTCACTTGCCCATAAAGTGGATGGAGATATGAATGATATCCTCATCAGCGATGTGAATGACAATCTTATTCTCGGCACTGCCTACAGGTTCAAAAAAGACAATCCAAATCAAGAAGTGATCATGGTTTCCAAGGATGCGAATGTTCGTATAAAGGCGGATGCGATCGGATTGAAAGCCATTAATTATGAGACGGAAGCCATCAATTTTGAAGAACTCTATACGGGTGTGTTGAAAAAAGAAGTAAACGGTGCAGAAGTTGAAGATTTCAAAAAGCAATCAGAAGTAAAAAACACTTTTGGCTTGAGTTGCTATAACCAATTTTTATTGCTCTATGAAAAGGACAAATTCAAGCATAATGTTATCGCAAAATATCATAAAGATGAGAATATAGTGCGACCACTGCAATTTTATAAAGGCGAGTCGATATGGGGAGTGAAAGCCCTCAATCCCGAGCAGGAAGCTGCTTTTGATATCCTTCTTGATGATTCTATACAAATAGTTTCGCTTATCGGCATCGCAGGCACAGGTAAAACCCTCCTTGCACTTGCAGCAGGTCTGCAAAAAACCATTCAGGAAGAGAAATATACAAAGCTCATCGTCACCCGCCCGATCTTTCCACTCGGAAAAGATATTGGGTATCTACCGGGTAGCAAAAAAGAGAAATATAATCCCTGGATGCAGCCCATTTATGATAACATGGAAATCTTACTTCAGAGCAGAGAATCCCAGGAAGAAACGAAGGAAAAAGGGAAATTCGGAAGGAAGAAAACCTCTTCGCTTGATGAATTTCTCGATTACGGATTCATAGAATTGGAACCGCTGACATACATTCGCGGACGAAGTTTGCCCGACCAGTTCATGATCGTGGATGAAGCGCAGAACCTTACTCCTCACGAGATGAAAACGATCATCACACGTGCCGGAGATCGAACAAAAGTGGTGCTTACTGGAGATCCTTACCAGATCGATATTCCGTATCTGGATTCCGAGAGCAATGGTTTAAGCGTGGTGGTGGATAAATTCAAAGATGAGAAAATTTCTGGTCATGTAACTCTGGTAAAAGGAGAGCGTTCCGTGCTCGCCGATATGGCTGCGAAGTATTTATAAAAAAGGATATATCTTATGAAACGAGAAGAAGCATTAACATTATTAAAACATCATCTGAAAAACAAAAATTTGCAAAAGCACTGTCTCGCAGTGGAAGCTGCAATGTTGCATTTTGCAGAATATTTTAATGAGGAT
>JAGHCS010000199.1 GCA_021160355.1 Candidatus Cloacimonadota bacterium | reverse complement strand
GAACCTTATGTACTCAATTTTTCATACACAACAGGCGTTTCTGTTGATGATCCTCAATCAGCCGGAAAAGTACTTTTGAAAAATTCACCAAATCCTTTTAATGAATCAACTGAAATCTCATTTGATGTAAAAAATTCTGCTCATAGAAATGCAGAGATATCAATATACAATCTTCAGGGAAAGCGTGTAAAAACCTATAATATTACCCCTGATATGAACTCAGTCACATGGAACGGTACTGATGAAAATGCTACAGTGCTTCCTAGCGGTGTGTACTTATACACCATTTCTTTGGATGATGAGATCACAAAAACAGAAAAATTATTATTACTCAGATAAGGAGACCCAATGCGTTTTAAACCCGGGATACTGATATTGGTGTTGTTGATCACGAGCGGATTCTCAGCATTGTATGGAAACCAGAATATTTTAACTCCTCAGCTCCAGCAAAAGTTACAGGAGTGTACACAGGATGAATTAATACCCGTTAATATAGTCATGAAAGAACAATATGATCCTCAATACCTGTTACAACAAAGTACATTCTTTCCACTTTCCGAAAGAAGAGATCTTGTCATTCAGGAGTTGAAATCCTTTGCTGATATATATCAACAGGACCTTCTTTATGATCTGCAGAATCTGTCTTATAATGATATTGTGAAGGATATTCAATCCTTGTGGGTTTCGAATGTCATTGCCTGCAAAGCGACACCTGAAGTTATATATAATCTTACACAAAGGGATGATGTTGATTTTATTGATTATGATGAAATACGTAACGTGCTGATGTTTGAGAAAGGCAATACCTATAATCCGACATCGCGTGAGATCACATGGAATGTGACCAAGGTCAATGCTGATGATGTGTGGAATCTTGGTTACACAGGAAGCGGAGTCGTAGTAGCAGTTATTGATACGGGCGTGAATTATAATCATCTTGACCTTGCCGATCATTTATGGACAGATCCTGCATATCCAAATCATGGCTGGGATTTCCGTTTTAATGATAACAATCCTATGGATGATCATGGGCATGGCACACACTGTTCCGGCACGGTTGCCGGAGATGGAACTGCCGGCTCTCAGACAGGAATGGCACCAGATGCTCAAATCATGTGCCTAAAAGTTCTTGATAGTGACGGCAGCGGTTCGGAATCCAACGTATGGAACGCAATTCAGTTTGCTATTACAAATGGTGCGGATGTTGTAAGTATGTCTCTGGGATGGCTGCATGCGTGGTCACCAAACAGGATAACATGGCGAAATACAATGAATACTCTTCTGGCAGCAGGTATACCAGCTTCAGTTGCTGCTGGTAATGAAGGAGATCAGCAGTATTCATATCCGATTCCTGATAATGTCCGTACTCCCGGAGATTGCCCACCACCATGGCTTCATCCTGATCAGACATTAATAGGCGGAATAAGTTCGGTAATTTGTATTGGTGCTACCAATTCCGGAGATGGGATTGCTAACTTTTCTGGTCGAGGCCCTTGCACATGGGAGTATATATCAGGATTCAATGACTATCCGTATTCTCCTGAAATTGGCTTAATACGCCCTGATATTGTTGCTCCTGGTGTCAACATCAAATCTCTTGCACATTATAGTAATACCGGTTACGAGAGCGGCTGGAACGGTACTTCCATGGCAACACCCTGTGCAGCAGGCGTGATGGCTTTGATGCTTTCAAAAAACCCAAACATACTTCCAGCTCAAATAGATCAAATTTTAGAAGAAACTGCCTATGTGCTCTCGACATCAAAGAGTAATACTTTTGGTTCGGGAAGAGTTGATGCACTTGCAGCAATAAATCAGGTTCCTTCTCCTAGTCCAATAATGAACTTCTACCCCGACAGTTTAGACTTTGGAGATGTTCAGATTGGAGATGAATTAACCCAACAGTTTTATGTTGAAAATGTTGGTGGAGATACGCTCCGCGGCACAATTAATGCACCGGATGGGTACACAGTTGCATTACATGGTTCAGATGATCTCGGTAGAAATACTCTTGAATATGCCGTTTCTTGCGGTTCGTGCAATGTATATGATCTCACTTTCTCTCCCACTAGCGTTCAAAACTATGATGACCTTGTCAGAATTAATCAGATTCCATTCTATATGTTCTATCTTGACGTATATGGTGAAGGATGTCCTGAAGTAGGTATTGATCAGACTCCTCATACACAAATGTTTATTGAGCATTATCCTAATCCCGTAACCTCAACACTGAGCATACACTACTCTCTTAATAATCAGCAGGATGCAGTACAAATTTCAATCTATAATATTAAAGGTGAGTATATCACCACAATTCAAGGACATAAAGGCACTGCGAGTATGGATGTAAGTTCCTTACATGATGGTGTATATTTTTATAAAGTCGATCATCAGGGAATATCATATTCCAATAAATTTATAATCCTGAAATAGGTATCATGAAAATTAAAAAAAGTAAAATATTTGTCGTCATTTTCTTATGTGCAGCAATTCTCGCAGTTGTGCTCATTTCCGTTCATAAACCCATTCATAAAGGCAAACCCGCAGAGCGCTGGGTAGAAAGACCGCACGGCGGAAAAGTGAAAAAAGAACCCGATGTGCTTCCTAACGAATGGATGGCTTATCAGCGCGTATATCCATATGACAAGATCAAGCTCGATAATTATCTTAAAAGCATGGAAGATGCCCAGAAACTTCACGAGGAATCTTCTCATTACAAATATAGTTGGGAACTTGTTGGTCCCACAAATATTGGTGGACGCATCACCGATCTTGCTGTTGATCCGAATGATCTCAGTACATTTTACGTGGGGGCTGCATCAGGTGGAGTATATAAAACTATAAACGGCGGTGCGAGTTGGGAAAATATTTTTACAGACGTCCCAGTTATTTCTATTGGAGCTGTTGCACTTGATCAAAACAATACCAATACTCTTTATGTCGGTACAGGCGAAGCAAATGCTTCGAGTTACAGCTTTCTCGGAAATGGTGTTTACAAGTCCACAAACGGCGGTATGTCATGGGACAATATCGGACTGGAACAATCCGGGTATATTGGTAGGATCGTTGTAGATTATATGAATTCCCAGAGAGTGTTCGTAGCAGCTTGCGGAAATCTTTTTTCTCCAAATTCTGAAAGAGGAGTATATCGCAGCGACGACGGTGGGCAAACCTGGCAGCGGAAACTTTTCATTAACGATTCTACTGCTGCGGTAGATATTGTTCAAGATCCTACAAATCCGAATATTCTTTATGCAGCAATGTGGGAACGTATGAGAGGATTAACCTACAGACGATCTTTTGGACCAAGTTCAGGCATATGGAAAACAGAAAATGGCGGAGATACTTGGACTGAGCTCACAAATGGTTTGCCAACAGGAAACGATGTAGGTCGAATTGGACTTGCAATTGCAAAATCAAATCCTGACCGGCTTTATGCTTTTTATGATAGAGCAAATCAAGTTGATGTTTTCAAAACAAGCGATGGGGGAGCAAGTTGGACCGCAACTAATGATGGGGCTTTGCAGGGGATAAACAGCACTTTCGGTTGGTATTTCGGCCAGATCAGGGTCGATCCGACCAATCCCGACATCGTTTACGTCATGGGAGTCTACCTCTATCGAACCACGAATGGTGGAAATAGTTGGAGTGAAATTGCATACAGTGTGCATGTCGATCACCATGCAATGTATATAGACGATGATGTCTTATTTATTCTTGAAGGAAATGATGGTGGATTATATAAGAGCACAACCAATGGAAGTTCATGGACTAAGATAAACAATCTCCCCATGACACAATTCTATGCAATCGAGATCGATCAGACAAATCCCTATCGTATCTACGGAGGAACACAGGACAATAATACGATCCGTACAATGACCGGAGCTCTCGATGATTGGGATGCGATTCTAGGTGGTGATGGATTTTATTGCCTGGTTGATTACACGAATCCTAACAGAATTTTTGCAGAATATCAATGGGGTAATTTATACAGATCTACTAATGGGGGATCATATTTTAGTTATATTGCTAATTCAATGAGTGGAGACAGAACAAATTGGTCTTCACCCTACGTAATGCATCCCACTAATCCCGATATACTCTACTTCGGCACTTATAGAGTTTGGAAAACCACCAGTGGCGGGTCAGGATGGTCGGCAGTCAGCGGAGACCTTACTCAAGGTGATGACATAAGCGGATATCATACAATCTCTACCATGGCAATATCCAAGCTTGATCCAAGTATTATTCTTACAGGAAGTGATGACGGAAGAGTTCACATATCTGTGAACAGCGGAAGCTCTTGGACTAATATTTCTGCAGGGTTGCCTGACCGATGGATAACCAGAGTTGCCTGCGATCCGCATAACGCAAATACTATCTATGCTACTGTTTCCGGTTTTCGCTGGGATGAGGAAGCTCCGCACGTATTCAGATCGAACAATCTTGGATTGGACTGGGTAGATATTAGCGGAAATCTTCCTGAAATGCCTGTAAACTGCATTGCGATTGATCCTAATATCCAGAATAAACTATTTGTCGGAACTGACTCCGGTGTGTTTTTCTCAGAAGATGGAGGACTCAACTGGTATAGTCTCTCTCAAGGAATTCCAAATGTTCCTGTTACTGATATGAAGATATACAATCCTGACCGCTTTATGGTTATCGGAACGTACGGCTGTTCTGCATATAAGATAGATCTTGATGACATTATTGTGAGCACAGATCCGGAGCCGGAAGAAGATGTACTCGTACAGCTTTATCAGAACTATCCAAATCCTTTTTCATTATCATCACATACGTCTACTCAGATAGATTTCTCCCTGAGTACTCCTGGTGATGTTGATATTACAATATACAATATAAAAGGACAAAAAATTAAAAACGTAGTAAAAAATCAAATGGCAACTGGTAACCATAGCACTCAATGGAATGGAACTGATGAATTCGGAAAGTCAGTATCCACGGGTGTCTATCTTTATAAGCTGTCAGTAAATGGTAATGTAAAACAAATAAAACGATGTACGATAATAAAATAATGCACAACAAATTAGGAGATCTGATGAAAAAATTACTTATATTAATCGCAGCTCTGATGTTACTTCCAGCAATTCTTTCTGCAACACAAATGAACGTGGTCGGGGAAGTATTCACAGCCACATCTTGAGGATACTGTCCTTCAGCCCGGGCCGGGTTGAGAGATTTGGCAAACAATTTTGATAATTTTATTCCACTTTTCTGGCAAAGTACAAGCGGCTATATAGGAATGCCAAGTCCAAATTACAGCACCCGTGGGGGTATGTACGGTGTCAGCGGTATTCCTCATGCACGTTTTGGCGGTTATATATCTGAAGTTGGTGGGATGGGAAGCGGAAGTATGTATAACTATTATCTTCCTCATTACAATACACTCAATGCACAGGACAGTCCCCTTTCGATAGACATCACAATGGATGTCGCAAGTAAATCTACTATTGATGTTCAAGCTGATGTTGAAGTGACCGGAAATATTACAACGACCAATAATAAACTCATTTTGCTGCTCACTTATAAATACACAGATGACTACACATGTGCGGTCGTTGCATATCACGATGAAAATTTCAATCTTACGACAATAGGTCAGACAGGAAGCTTTTCTTATTCATTCACGTATAATCCAGATTGGGTTTTGCCGGATTTGAAAGCAGTTGCTATTGTTCAGACTTTTTCAAGCAATTACAAAATTCATCAGGCAGCCACTTGTGGTGTGAACGGCATCTTCTCGATTTTCAGCAGCAATATCCAGTCAGGACCGCCACAACTGGGTGTGCAATTCTACAATGAATCCTATCCCGATACTGGAATTGTATCCTATGAATGGGACTTTGACGGAGATGGGACATGGGACAGCACAGAAGAAAATCCGTATCATCTTTATGATACAATTGGGACTTATGACGTGGCTCTCCGCATCTCTGATGGTATCGAAACAGCCACGACAACTGCTGACGATTATATCACTGTGACGAGTACATCCAATATTTCTGGAGAACTTTCGGGTGTATGGACGGAAGCATATAGTCCTTACATTATAATGGATGATGTAACTTTACCTGATGGGAACCATCTGGAGATCGGACCTAATGTAGAGATACATACAAATAATGGAAGTAAGATTACTGTTGAAGGTTACTTCCAAGCTCTTGGGAATGATAGAGGAAATATTGTCTTTACGACAGACAATACCTGGAGTGGCTTGTATTTCTTTAACAATGACTTTGAAAATTCGCTTGGTTTTGCTCAGATAACCGGCTCTATCGATTGCGCAATTGATATCTATAATTCACGTGTTGTTGTTGGACACAATACAATATATGAAAACTCGACAACTTCTCAAAAGGGTCCTGCGATAAATGTGAGAAATACTGATGATGTGCTTCTTGAATGGAATCTGATTTCTAATAATACGAGTACGAGTTTATGTGGTGCTATTAGTCTGGATAATGCTTCTCCGCTTATTGCTCGAAATATCATCGTGAACAATCAGGCAGTGTATTCCGGAGCTTTTAGTATGAAGAATGCATCTTACCCTGAACTCATCAATAATACTGTTGCGAACAACCTCGCGAGTTATATATTCTATTTGTTTTCAGGTTCAAATCCGATTGTTGAAAATTCTATTATCAGGAATACGAGTGATGTGTTCATTAACTTTTCCAGCACTCCCTATGTGACCTATTCTGACGTTTCAGGCGGTTACACCGGGACAGGTAATATTGATGAAAATCCTCTGTTTGTAGCACCGACAGCTGGTGATGGACCTACATATAATGGACTTACGGCAGATTGGGGTATACAGGAAACCTCTCCATGTATAGATGCAGGAAATCCTGCTTCTCCTCATGATCCGGACGGTACAATCGCTGATATGGGTGCGCTGTATTATCATCAGAATATTTCAGTTGATGATCCAGAAGTTTCTGATATGACCATACGAAGCTATCCGAATCCCTTTGCAGCTGAAACAACCATATCTTTCTATTCAAGTGCAAATCTGCACGAACTGGGTCACATTACCATCTACAACATAAAAGGTGAGATGGTTAAAACCTTAGAATTAGAAGCTTCTGATTCTGGCTACAGTACAGTGTGGAATGGAAAAGATAATTCTGGAAATGCTGTTTCCAATGGAATATATTTCTATAAATTCAAAGCAGGCGATATTGAAAGAACTCAAAAATTGATTTTGATGAGATAGCTGATACTCAATTTAGAAAATACATAGAGCAGGATGTTAGTATCTTGCTCTTTTTTTTTTGCAAAACTTCTGGTTGTACGAGTATGTGCTGACAGTCGAATGTTCGTGTGTCAAAAAAATAAATTTGACAAAAAAGAAGAAAGATTTTTTAATCCCTTTAAGTAAAATTGATGTTGGTTTTATTAGCTCGCTGGACGGAAAATATTATGAAAAGAATAAAGATTATTGCTTCAAACAAAATTTATTAGTTTTCTAATATGGAGGAGAAATGAAAAGAAT
>JAGHCS010000120.1 GCA_021160355.1 Candidatus Cloacimonadota bacterium | reverse complement strand
ACACCCTTCAAAACTATCTCTACATATATATATCATGAAAAGTGCCAAATGGTGACGCCATAAGACGAAAAAAATTAAAAAAGTGAAAAAAAGTTTAAAATGATGGGTTTAAATCCTCATGAATTTTCGTTAATTTACTTTTTATGTCCGAGGAATAATTTACCCTAAAAGGTTATTACGACATACTCTCCACTGCTTCTGGCAGAAATTCTTTATTCACTCGTTCCTAAATTATACTTGGGGATGGTTTTTATTGTTTTTTTTTTGCGAAAGTAATGCAACTTTCGCAAAGGTTTTTTATTTCATCAAGACCATTTTCCTGATTGTCTCATTATCTTTAGTCGAGAGCTTATAGAAATACACGCCGGAAGGAACATCATTACCGGATGAATCTTTGGCATCCCAGATAATATTTCTACTAAATATATCATCAGTAGTTAACTCAATACGATCCACGAGCTGTCCCAAAAGATTATAGATGGAAATCTCAGCATTCTCTGTGTTTGCAGGGAGCAAGAAAGCAAACTGGGTTGAATGCCTGAATGGATTCGGGTAGTTCTGGTAGAGTGCAAAAGTGTTTTGTGGAGCAGGATCATTATTGGAGTAGTTATTCTCAAATTTATATATTTTGAAATCGTCAATGTAGATGCCGTCTGCAGTTACATAGGAATCGGAATCAAATTTGAATCTGAAAAATACTGTCTGCCCAAGGTAATCCAGAAGATCAAAGGATTGTACCTCCCATGAGGTTTGATTTCCGGTGTAGCTCTCAAGATCGATCCATGTTGTACCATTAGTGGAAATCTGGAAATATGCAAAGTCATAACCGGATTCAATTTCATACCGTGCCATGAACTCGACATGTGCAGATAGTGCGCTTGTCAGATCGATCGTTTCATCAAGGGTGGCATAGGAGAGTACATAGTTACCATACTCTCCATCCGGACTGTCCGCAAGTGAGAATAAGCCGCTATAACTTTGCGTGGTGCTCAAACCCCAATCACCTGTAGTGTTCCATTTTCCTGCACCGAGTTCAAGATCATCAATAAAGAAGGGTTCTACCATGACGAATGTGTAGGTGTTTACAAATTGCGATACGTCCATGACATAAGTAAAAGTGCCGTATGATGCGGCAGTGATCTCTACTTCGTAACTGCCATAGGGAACATTATCAATCTGAGCGTAGCCCATTGTATTGGTTGCTACTGTGTCCAGTGGTGTGTCGAGCACATAAATATCTGCATTTGGAATCGCAAAGCCGTTCTCATTTTTCAGGTTGATATGAACATTGACCGTTGCTGCAGGGATAAGCTCAACGTCGAGTTCGGTTTGAAAACCAGTCACTACCTGAACATCTTCGATCGTTTTCGGAATGTAACCGAATGCAGAGAATGTAAGATCGTAAGTGCCGGGGAGTAGAATTCTGTAATAGCGTCCGAAATCAGAACTGCTCATATACGGCTCAACCTCAGTTCCAGTGTCATCAATATTGTGTACAAAAACTTCTGCATTGAGAAAATCACCGGACAGACTGTCCGTGATGTTTCCTGTGATAACCCGGTCAAAAATTCTGTCTATAAGTATCAATCCCGCAGAAAGGTTATTATTGATGATTGAATTCATGGTTGTTGAACTGGGGATGAAGCTTGTGCCGAGTTCTGTAATAAAATAAAAAATTCTTTCAACGCCGTAACCATAATCGGTTGTTGTTCCCGAGCATGGATAGAGAGCGTTTGTCTGCTGGGGAGTGTAGTGTCCTCCATATTGAGACGGAACTGTCACAGCCATTTCCTGACCGAGATTTGCAAGAGCACTCTGGTCGGGTGCCTGGCATGTCATATTGTAGCCAAGAGGCCACATAATAAGCTCGCTATAGCTGTGATATGACATTCCAAGATCAAACCTGTATTGCGCAAGAAGGTTTCTCAATGCACTGGTTTCGGGCTCAGAGAAAGGTTCTGGACCACAGTATGTTTCGCCGGTAGGTCCGCTTGTTCCTGCTCCACCAAACCAGTCGAGAGGTCCGTAATTCCTATTGCAGTCAACCCCATCTGGATATTGATAACCACCCCATGTGATCTGTCCGTTAAGATCATTATCTCTAATATTTTTTCTCCACGAAGTATCGTCCTGACTGATCACGATCTTATGTCCATCGGGATTAACAAGTGGAACGAACCATATCTGCGCATTATCAATCCAGAAAGTCACATCCGGGTCAATGCCGTAGTTATCCACCAGATAGTTTAGGATGAGCATGGTCAACTCCATGCCGATGGGCTCACGAGCATGATGTCCGCCATCGAATATAATATTGGGTTCATCCTCATTTGATGTGACATTATCCGAAAGTTTAAGGCACCATATATCATGCTGATAATCATCATAATTGGTATTACCCCATGTGGAATAATACTTACCGCGAGATTCGCCGATTGTGGTAAGATTAATAAGACCTGGATTATTGAATGCAAGCTGGAGGAGTTCTGTTTTCATGTCATCATAGGTGCGGTAGCCGTAAATATCTTTTGCCCGCGTGACGATGTTTTCTTTCATTTTAGTTTCGGAATCCACAATGCGGAAGTGGTAACCAAGCTTTGAAATCTCCGGCAATCTTTCCTCGTGGATAAAAATATCAATATACTTCTCCGGAAAATATGATGCGATATCATAATCGTTTTCCAGGAAGTATGTCGCGATTGCTCTACCCGGATTATCAATGCGGATGATAACTTTCTCAGCCAGAAGCGGTACAGAAAAAAGAAGGGTAAAAACTAAAAGTGTAAAAACTATCTTTTTCATATCTATATCTCCAATCAAATTTTTGCGTATGAGTATAATTTATAATGAAATTTCGCAATGGCAATTTATTGTCAAATTTATTTGAATAAACTTTCGAGGAGTTTCAATTGACAAAAATTTTGAACAATTTTCTTTCTATGCTCATGAAAAAGAAAGCATTGGTAACCGGAGCAAATGGATTTATCGGTAGCAACCTTGTCCGCGCATTGCTGAAAAAAGGTTATCAGATTACTTGTTTGGTACGACGAACATCGGATATCAGCTCCCTAGAAAACCTTTCAGTGACCTTCACCTATGCAGACTATCACTCGGCTTCTTCATTGAAAGATACATGCACAGATCAGGACATCATTTTTCATGTGGCAGGGAAAGTACGTGAACTCACGGAAAAGCGCTATTTTGATGCAAATGTAGAAGTAACACGGAATTTAATTGAAGCGATTAAGGGAACTCGGATCGAAAAATTCGTTTTTCTAAGCACTCAAGCTGCTGCGGGACCAGCTGACGGGCTTGAACCTAAAACAGAAACCTGCGTGTGCAATCCTGTTTCCTATTATGGGAAAAGCAAACTTGCGGCAGAAGAAGTAGTTCGTGAAGAATGCCCTGTTCCATGGATCATTATTCGTCCTCCAAGCGTGTACGGACCATATGACAGAGATTTTTTACAGTATTTTAAGCTTGTAAAAAATCATCTCGCACCCTTGATAGGTTTCAAGAAAAAATATCTCAGCCTTGTCTATATTGAAGATCTTGTTCGGATGATACTCCTTGCCGTAGAAAGCGAGCGAGGGCACAATGAAATCTTCTTCGCAGGTGATGGCAATATCTATGTACTACAGGATTTTATGAAAGCTGTTGAACATGCAATGGCTAGGAAAGCGCTTACAGTGCACATCCCGATTTTTTTAAGTTATCTTCTTGCATTATTCAATGAAGGGATGAAGCACTTCACAAAAAGACAGGCAATAATAAATATGCAGAAGGTCAAAGAAATGAAACAGTGCTTTTGGCTTTGCAGTATTGAAAAAGCACAAAAATTACTCAATTACCAACCTCAATTCTCTCTGCAAGAGGGCGTGAGTAAAACCTATACATGGTATAAGGAACATAAATGGTTATGAAAAAATATATTTTAGTACTTCTCGCAGTATTCCTCATGAGCATACTTCATGCACAGAAAGCTGCACCTTCAAAAGATAAGCTTATTTATAAACCCGACTCACTTTTTATTGATTCTCTTTCCACAGTAATCTCTGAAACCGAAGTGGATACGAACATTGTGGTGATGCCGATTGATGAGCTGGAAGAATACATTGTTTCTTTGCAGGATACTTTTTTTTCCTATGAAGCAAAATCATTTCAGACAGATGAATATTACACTTTTGGGAATTCGCATTATGTGGTACCAGATCACAAAGGCTCGATTGGAATATTCGATTCAAGACTTGATAATATCATGCAAACCAAGGATTTGTTTTATCCGATGCTGAATTATTATGTCCTGCATAGCGAGGATGGCAGCTATGATCTAACTCCTTTAAAAAATTCATTCCGCGCACTTCTGACTGACGTACAGTATTCTAACGGAGACTTCAATAATGAGAACAAGAGCATCGGTTTCAGCAAGAATGAATTTGCCAACATCATTGATTTTCAGTTATATTCTCAGAGCGGAGAGCATACAAGCTCGTGGGGAAATAAATGTTATTATGATAATTTTGTTTTCCAGGTGCAGAAGAACATACTCACCGAATCCTATTTAGCACATCGATTTAATTATAATTTCATCAAATTGTTTTCTGCAAATGAAACCTATAACGTGTTCAATCCGTATTATGGAATTTCTCCTGATGCGCAGTATTTACAGAAAAATGAAACGATTATAAATCAATTTGATGTCTTCCTGTTCGATGAAATCCTTCATTTTTCCTACCTGAACGAGTATGGCAAAGAGCATGTTTATAGTAATTCCGCAAACAGACCAAAAAATACGATCATGCGTCATCAGTTCAACATCGGTATAGATCTTCCGCTTGAGGAATATGCAACGGAGATTTTACTCCGCGCCGATCTGCAGGGCATTGATCACCTTTACTGGAAAGGATTTCTGCATGATTATCTCATACATGTTTCTATAAATTCTCCAGGAATTTTTGCAGATTTCTATTCCATAAAAGTAATCAATGATGTGATCTTTTCTGAAAAACCTGATACGGTTTTCATTATGCCGGAGCTTGTTTTTACTATTCCGATCACGGAATCTATCAATTCCAATCTATCTGTGGGCGCTCGAAGAAAAGAGAAGAATTTCTATTATGATGGAGAATATGCACTCGATAATAGAACGAAAGTAATTTTCAGCAATGCAGAAATTTACTACTCTGATGAAAATTCAAAGATTTCCCTGACTGCATTTTATGATGAGTTCCGACGAGATGGTCAATGGGTTTGGACAAATAGTCAGGCATCACCCGTATATGAAAATCTTGATGATTACAAGTTCTTTGGAGCAAGTCTTGACGCTGAACTTCATTCTCAGATTTTCGGAGTGGATAACGTTTATCGTCTGTCGACCACCCATACACATTGTCCTGATAATATAGTTAACTGCCCTTCATATAAAGTAAAATTTAAATGGGAAAATAAGAAGCAATTACCTCATATGAATTTCATTTTTCTTAATGCCGAAGCATCCTATCTTGGCAGTTTTCTTGATATTACTGGAGATAAAGTTGCCCATCAACTATTTTGTTCTGCTGAGGTCGGCGTGAGCATTAAACGCTTTTTGCTCTATTTGAAATTGACAAACATATTCAATATTCTTGACTCAAATTATTTCATGTATAGACTTAATAGAGTGAATCCTTTTGGTGTTGCTTTTGGTGTGCAATGGAATTTTATAAATTAAGATGCTGAACCACGAAACACTCGAAATGCACAAAATATAGGGTGTGCGATAAAATTCGTCTATAAAACTTATATTCGTGTTTTTTGTGCTTTTCGTGGTATGAATGATATAAAAATGGAGTGTCTATGGAATGTAAGAAAACTGTAAATATGCACATGTGCAACTGCACCTACCCATGCGATAAGAAGGGTATGTGTTGCGAGTGCATTGCATATCACAGAAAAAGGGGAGAGCTCCCAGCCTGTTATTTTACTGAAGCTCAGGAGAAAACGTATGACAGAAGTATTGAATATTTTATTCAAGTAAACACACGGTAATGAACAATAGGAGGCAACTCATGCAAAAAATTACCACTACTTTATTTATGCTGCTTTTTATTTTTGCAGCAATTGCCGGCGCATCTGATTTTATGAAAGCCAGCGAAAACCAACCTCAGGCTGTCCAGAATTACGACATATCAAAAATGAAAATGTACCAGGGACAGATGAGAGAGAATACCCCTGTGCCTGATTACAACATTGTAGTCAATCCTTATGGCATAATGACGTCCTATTATGATTACATGCCGGGAAGTTATGTCAGCTATCCAATCCGTCCGCAGAGCGATTATGGCGGCGGTACCTACATGGCATTTTTCGGCACGGCATCGACCACTGCGAACCGCCGTCAGTACTGGGCATATGCCGATGCGGCAGGAAACGTCGGAGCAAACTGGGCAACCATCAGCACCTATGATTACTGGCAGGGCTACGGAAGCATGGCGGTTCATCCAGCCACCGGAAATCCATTTGCTTCTTGGCACGAGGATTTTGGTGTAGATCCCAAACTTCCTTTTAACTATGATGACTACCATCTGCTCTCAATTCCCGGATTCTGGGCTACACCCATAGTGTTTCTCAACACACCCCCGAATCAATATTGCTGGCCCTATATTCATGTCGGAGCTTCTCCGGATGGACCCAACTATTTAAGGATATATCATTTGTCCAACAATAATAACACTGATCCTTTTGGACATCCCTGTGAAGATGTGCGCATTCTCTATACTGATATTGAGAATTCCGAATGGGTAGATTTCTCCACGATCATGAATACTGCGAATTGGGATGAAGTTACAGTGTTCACAGACTGGCGCGCAAAATCGTGCCGTCCTTTCCAATCCTTTGCTGTTGATCCCAATTTGGATGGACATGTGGCATTTATTGGATGCGCAGTGTGGCTGGAAGGTGACCTCGGAGATATGCCCGTAGAAGAAGGAGCATTCATGTGGGAATCCTTTGATTACGGAGAAACCTGGGATTATGCAAATCTGTATTCAGATGGTCCAACTGATTATTTCTACACAGTTGCTAATCTTCCTCAATTTGAGGATAATGCCCAGCAGATTCTTCCAGAGCTTGAAGTCGGAGCTATCGGCTATCACAGCACTGCAACCTTTGATAATTATGGTTTGCATTTTCCTTATCTGCAATATTATGGATTTGATGACGCAGGCACTTATTACTTTAATCATTTCCTGCCGTCCGCAGAACTTGTGTGGAACGGGACAGGTTTTGAATATCACAACGTGCCGGAATTTCCATGGATGGATACAGGTACCTCTGGTCATGATGTGCCATGGGGTATAGAGGGTGATGATACTCTCTATGTGTATAGTGTGGCTTATTCAAAATATGAACCATCCGGAGGTGCTGCATTGTTCCATGAAAACGCACAAAAGCAGGCAGTGAATATCGAAAATAACTGGGTGCTCCAGATGTGGGTGGACGGAACATATGTGCAGCTTGCTGAAGATGGTGATCCTGCTTATGCTGCATATGCACAGCATCCAATAATTTATATTTCAGTCTCCAGTAATAATGGGCAAACCTGGTCAGAACCCCTTGAATTTACTGATATTTACAATCCGAACTTTAATTTCTCAGACCAGATCACAGTCTATCCTTACATCTCACAAACTATTAAAGACCTCGGTGATGACTGGGGTGAGATCATGTATTACTATTTTAATGATAATTCATTCGGCTCATTTGTTCAGGGACAGGGTGCTCAAACCGGCGGTGAGATCACTCAGGGAGTTATTCAGATTGAATTTCCTGAAGTGGGTGTCGATGACGAACCGATCCAAAATATCATCTTCTCGCAAAATCAGCCAAATCCATTTAGGAACTCGACGAAGATTTCTTTTAGCAGTAAGAAAGCGCTGGATGAAGGAACTAATGTGGCGATTTACAATGCGAGGGGACAGCTTGTTCGCACTTTGTCATTAACTCTCGAAACTCCTCAAAATGGGTTTGCAGATTGGGACGGCAAAGATGATTCTGGTCGCAATGCTGCGAATGGAATTTATTTCTATAAACTGAATGGTACAGTTAACTCGCCAGCTGGGAAAATGCTTCTGGCTCGATAAGTTTCATTAGAAAATACATTACGAAGTCCGTATCTTTTGATGCGGACTTTTTTTGCGATGATTTTTCTAATTTAGGGTATAATGTTCAGCTTCTTCAATTTCCATAAACTCAAATCCTAAATAATAGTTGACGTAAATTTTTCAGCTTCATTTTTTGTAAAACCAAATTACTAAAAGATTATTAATGTTTAAATGAAAAAAAGAATTATCCTCATTATCGGGCTCCTCGTTCTCATACCTCTCATCGTTACTGCAAAAGTAACGTACCCGACTCCTACACAGTGGGTGAATGATTTTGCAGGTGTGCTCTCGAGCAGTACGGTAAAACAGCTTAACAATCTCGCTCTTGAGATCAAACAGAAAACGGGCTTTGAATTGGCTGTCGCTGTTGTCAAGGATATGCAGGGAGGAGACCATTATACCTACGCAAATAAATTATATGAAAAATGGGGTGTAGGTACAAAAGATGATGAGGGCTGCCTGATACTTATTGCAATAGATGAACGCAAGCTGAAGATCGAAGTCGGTTATGGAGCAGAGGGTTTCATCACAGATGGGCTTGCCGGCGAGATCGCAGACACCTACATGATCCCATATCTCAAAAATAATAACTGGGATGAGGGATTGATTCAAGGTTACCTTGCACTTGCTTCTGTCGTTGGTAAGCATTATGGAGTGCAGTTCGACGGTGTTCCTGAAGGAGTATATCAAATTGATGGGAAACCAGATGCCAGAAGTATTATTAAATTCATTATCGGATTTATTATCTTCTTGCTGATCTTCGGCGGACGTATGGGATTCCTGCCTTTCCTGTTTCTTGGTGGAATGGGTGGTGGAAGAAGCTCAGGGGGAAGTTGGAGCAGTGGTAGTGGAGGTTTTGGTGGCTTCGGTGGCTTCGGAGGAGGCATGAGCGGGGGCGGAGGAATAGGGCGAGGTTTCTGATGCAGTGGTATTTGATTATTATAATTTTTATACTTAATATTCTCTGGGGAATCGGAATTTTCTATTTCCTTTTCCTTATTTTCTTTCATCCGAGAAAGAAGCTAAAACTTTTCGGCAAAGAGCTCCCCATTGTTGGGATTCTTATATTCTTCAGGAATAAGATCGCCGGGATTATCAAAGAAAAATATGAAACCTTCATAGAACGCTTTCCTGGCGGTACGGTAAATGTGAAGAAGGAAGAGTTCATTCGAACTATTTATCAGAAGATACAGGAATGGACAGAAGAGCAAGTAGTAGTGCAAAAACTTCCACCCTTTATACAAAAACCGTTATTATCTTTTGTACAGGTTGTATCTGACCATTTTTTAAAAGAACTTTTCAGGAATTTTATTCCAAATCTTGCGGAAAAATATAAGATCAAAGAAAAAATATTCGATTTGTTATCAGATAAAAATATGAGATTTATTGAAGATAAAGCAAAGTATTATCTCACGAAACCATTGGTGATCATAGGGGCATTTTTCGGATTGCTATTTGGGCTTTTAAACTTAATTTTGCTGATTATCTTCTAAATGAAATAAAAAGAGAGGTCTCCATGAAAAAAATATTACTTATTGCACTTATAGTATTATGTGCAGGCATGTCTTATGCCGAAACCTTTAACATTGATAAGGTAATTCAACTCGGTCTGGAAAACTCTTATGATATCACAAACCAGATATACACTCTGAAGAAATCAAAACAAAGTCTCTACTCATCGTTCCTTGATGTCTTGCCAAATGCGAACTACTCGATTTCAAATACAGAAACTTCCAACTCAACTTCAAAATCAGGAAGTATTAGTATTACTGAAACTGTTTACAGCGATGATTACCGTTATTTCAATATCAAGGGCAATCTTTCATCTCTTAGAAAAAGTAAGATCGACCTTGAGATCACGAGGAAAAATCTCATCTATAATATTATCTCATCCTATCTGGATGTACTCCTCAAGGAAAAACTATATGATGTTTCCAAAATGGCGCTGAAAATCGCAAAGATGAATTATGATGAGACAAAAACTCTGCGAACCTACGGTAAAGTTTCCGAGCTCGATATGCAGCAGGCAGAAATCGATCTTTCAAGCGCCCAGATCGACTCCTTGAAAACCGAATATAATTACGAGAATAGTAAAATGGATCTGTGCTTTCTATTGAGCATTGATTATGATGATAGCTTTACTTTTGCAGAACTCGATTATGAGTTTGCCGAAAACCAGACATTTACTCTCGATATTGATAAAAATCTTACGGTCAATTCATATAAAGAAAGCTTGAAGCAGTCTAAGCTGAGTTATGTTCAGAATTGGTTGGAGTTCATTCCTACGTTGAGCTTTTCTGTGAATAAAACTCTCCCATGGGAAAAAACAGGTCTTTTTGATTTTGATTCGAAAAGTTCTCCTATTCAGTTTACACTTGCACTCTCTTACCCTTTGCTTAATCCTTTGACAAATTTACCTTCAAACAAATCATCACACTATAGTTATAAGCAGGCGAAACTTTTATATGAGCACAAGAAGAAGGGTGAACAGCAGGATTTTATGCAGGCAGTAAAGAATTTCAATCAGCTTCAGCAAAGTTATGAACTTGCAAAAAAGCAGGAAAATCTCTCTGAAATGCATTTTAACTTGGTGAATGAAAAGTATCGTCTCGGGCAAGCAGATCTGACCGAGTTGGAAAATGCACGGCAGGAACGCTTTAAAAGCATGAGCTCAAGGATCAGCCATTATTACTCTCTTATCATGGCTCAGGAAAATATTCATCTTATTACAAACGAAAAATTGTTAAATAGATATTAAGGTAGGCAAGTATGAAAAAATTTGTGTGGATAATAATCGTAGTCGTTATCATTGTAGTGGTTGTTGTATCTGTGACGGGTAAAAAGAAGACAGTCGAGCAGGCGGGTGCAAAAAAGACGCCGACGGCAGTTGCCAAGATCGATAACATCTCAATTGTGCTCGATGAAGTTGGGGAGATACGTCCGGTTAAGGAAGTCAGCGTGAAATCAAAGTTGAGCGGACGCATCAGTAAGATGTTCGTGGAAGAGGGAGAAGCCATTCATGTGGGTGATATTATTGCAGAGATCGAGCCAGATATGGCTCAGGCACAGACCCTTTCACGGATTAAAAGCACGTTGAAAACAACTGAGATCAATCTTGAAAATGCACAGAAAGACTACGAATCCAGCAAAGAGCTTTATGATAAAAGTCTTATTTCTGATGAAGAATGGCGTGATGCACAGAATACACTTAAGCTCGCACAGATCAGCTATGATTCTGCACTTGAACAATATAAGCTCGTTGAAGAGATCGGAATCACAGAAACCAATATGAAAGTCACTGCTCCAGTTTCCGGCATGATCATAAATAAAAATGTTGAAGAAGGTGAAATGGTCGTTTCCAGTGAGTCATACTCCGGCGGAACAGTACTCATAACCATCGCAGATCTCTCTCAAATGATCATACTCACGGACATCAACGAGGTTGATATTGGTAAGATATCTCTCGGAAGGGAAGCGAAGATAACCATCGACGCATTTCCGGACAAAAAATATAAAGGAAAGATCACTCATATTTCACCGATGGCAACGATTGCGAATAATAATATTCGAATATTTCAGGTAAAGATTTCTATCGAAGATAATTTGGTAGAACTTCGTCCGGGTATGAGTGCGAACGTGACAATTATTGGTAAAACAAGGAATGAGGTTGTCACAATCCCAATCCAGGCAATATTTCAGGATGATAACGGTAATGACATCGTTTATATCGTTAAATCTGACACACTGATTACGCCTTCAATAGTTAAAACAGGCATCAACGATCTTCAGAAAGTGGAAATCCTGGAGGGCGTTGCTGAAGGTGATACTATATCACTGGTGGAAAAGTATGATCCAAGCCAGAGTGACGCGAAATCGGGGCGTAGATATAGAATGCATTAATAAAACATAAATATGAATGTGGAGGAAAAAAACTGATGAAAAAAGTCGAACTCTCATTGAAGAATCTAGACGAAGTCTTTCCCGATGATTTCACTGAAGAACAGAAAGCTCGAGCGAAAACCCTTTTTCTAAAAAAACTCGCTGAATTATCTCACCGTTTTTATAATGGTAAGATCCAGACCGTGCCGAAAGCTGCAGTTTTTGGTTTCAACTGGTTCAACGTGTGGTATACCCCGGGTGTGTCTAAGATATCAACCACTATCCGTGATGATAATGACACTTCCTTTGAACTATCAAATAGAGGTAATCTCGTTGCTGTAGTAAGTGATTCAACTCGCGTGCTGGGAGATGGCGATTGTACTCCCCCGGGCGGTCTTGGAGTGATGGAAGGTAAAGCATTTCTTATGAAATATCTCGGGGGCGTTGATGCTGTGGCACTTTGTGTGGATAGTTATAATGACAAAGGTGAGCACGATCCTGACAAGATCATTGAATTTGTAAAGATGTGTCAGCCCAGTTTTGGGGCGATTAATCTCGAAGATATTTCTCAGCCAAATTGTTACAAGGTACTCGACACACTTCGTGAAGAATGTGACATTCCTGTATGGCATGATGACGCACAGGGTACTGCGTGTGTGACGCTAGCAGGACTTATCAATGCACTGAAGCTTGCCGATAAAAAGATCGGTGATGTAAGAATTGTTCATTTTGGAGCAGGAGCTTCTAATGCTACCATCGCAAGGATAATCATTGCTGCCGGCGGTGACCCAAAGAAGATGATAATGTTCGATTCCAAAGGTGGACTGCATTCCGGAAGAGAGGATATCAAAGCCGATAAACGCTTCTACCGTAAATGGGAGCTTTGTGAAAAGACTAATCCCGGTAGGATTAATGATATTGCAGAAGCCTGCAAGAGTGCAGATGTGCTTATTGCACTTTCTAAACCGGGTCCAGATACAGTAAAGCCAGAGTGGATAAGTTCGATGGCAGATAAATCGATCGTCTTTACATGCGCAAATCCTGTTCCGGAAATCTATCCATATGCAGCCAAAGAAGCAGGTGCTTTCATTGTCGCAACCGGACGAGGTGACTTCCCTAACCAGGTGAATAATTCAATTGGATTCCCCGGTATCCTTAAAGGTGCTCTTATGGTCCGTGCGCGTAAAGTAACAGACGAGATGGCTATCGCAGCTGCGTACTCACTTGCAAATTATGCGGAGAAACGCGGTATTGATCCGGAAAATATTGTTCCTACAATGGATGAAGCAAATGTCTTCCCGGAAGAAGCTGCCGATGTTGCAATGCAGGCAATCAAAGATGGTGTTGCCAGAATAACAATGACCCGCGAAGAGGCATTCAATATTGCAAAAAGAGATATTGAATATGCACGAAATCTTACTGCTTCACTTACTGAGAACGGTTTCATAAAAGCTCCTGAACAGGATATGCTTCAGGACGCATTGAAATGGGCAGTTGAGCAGGTACAGTAAATAATCTTATAAATAATGTACGTAAAACTCGGCTTGAGGATTCTTAAGCCGGGTTTTTTTATTACTCCTTCACAACAACTGTTCCTGCAATAAGATCATGAAATCCCTGATGTTTTTTTGTAAAGATGATAATTATTATCCCCAATCCGAAAAGAAGTATCGATGCAATTTTCACAAAAAATCGAACTAAAGCTGTCATAAAAGTAATCCTAGTGCCGTCATGACTGTCTAGTACTTCGATGCCAATGAGCATTTTTCCAAGAGTTCCATGTAGAGGTGAGCATTCCAACATACATTCATAAAGAATAATAATAATGATATACATAATAATGTGTGTGCCAAATGCGAATCCCCAGGCATCTTGAAGAACGAAGCACATACCGTCGCATAAATAATATAGTATAATTATGAAAGGCAGATCAATTATAAATGCGGCAAATCGTCGAAATATGCTTGAATATATTACTATGCTCATTATCACTCCACATAAATATGCTCATTACAATTATCCTTTTAGCTCTACTTATAGTTTACATTTAATATATTTATACTCTTTAGGCAAGGTTTTAGATTATTTGTCAATAAAAAAAACGGCTCGAGATTTAACCCGAGCCGTATAGATAGAATTAAATTATAAATCTACATTAAACCCATTCCAACAGCAAGACTGAAAGCAAAGACATCGAGTTTGTGTTTTCCGGGCATATTATGCGTGGCAGCTGTGACGTCACGTTCTTTACCCATAAGATATTCAAGACCGAAATCTATATCGAATTTACCTGCACAGAAACCAAGACCGGCAGTCACAACATTGTTTGTTGATGATGGGAAAAGGATTGTTAGAGTTTCATCCGGTGCTGGTGCGGGATCATAATAATAACCTGCACGGAGTGCTAATTTTTCACTCGCCATATATTCAAGACCAAAACGGATTTGAGTACAATCTTTCCAGTCAAGAACAAAAGTATCGTCACCGGTTGCTGCTGTTACAGCTTTCCATACTGGATCTTTAAACTCTGTCTTGAATTCTTTTTCGCTTTTTGCCCATTGGCTATATTGTGCATCAGCAGTAATAGTAAGATTTTCCATTGGTTTTACGGCAACACCGAAAGCTGCCCAGAGAGGCCATGCAACATCACGGTCGAAATCAGTTGTCGCTGGTCCACCTTGTGCGACCATAAGAGCATTTTCCGCTTCACCACTCATGGTTACTTTGATCTCTGTACGTGCGCTTACACCAAATTGGATCATTTCTGATAATTTGCAGAGCAAACCACCGGAAACACCAAAGCCCGTACCGGTAGAAGATTCTGTATATTGAACTCCGTGAAGAACACCGAGGGTATCATAATATGTAGAAGGTCTCTTCATATCAAACATTCCGTAGAAGATATTACCTGTGACACCAAATGAGAACATATCATTGATCTTGTATGCCACAGTGGGAGCAATGTCAATCACACCAATCTTTGACATCCATTCGAGATCTCCACCGGAAATCCAAACAAGGTCTTCACCATTATACTCGGCGCCGAGACCAGCGGGAACAAAGATACCAAGACCGAGAGCAAGTTTGCCCATATTGTAATTCGCGAAGAGATTTGGGCTTGCATAGTGATTTGTTTTGGTTTTTGCATTGATACTGAAAATATCAGGAGGATACCCGAAATCGGATGAATTTGCTTTGTAGGTGCCGAAGGGGATAATATCAGTACCGAAAGCATAAAGTGAAGAGTTTTGCCCTGCAAGACCTGCAGGATTCCAATAGATTGCAGTCGGGTCATCTGCAAGACCCACCATTGCTCCACCCATTCCCAAAGCTCTCGGGCCTATGCTATTCAGGCTGAGACCATTTGCAAAGAGTGAAGATACTGAGAAGATAGCAACGAGAAAGAGAACTAATAGTTCTTTTTTCATACCTACTCCTTTCATTATTTTAATATAGGTTATTCGAAAGAAAAATTCCCTAAAAATTTGTCAATAAATTTAGTTTCATTATACTTTCTATTTATGACTAAAATAGCTAATTCTCATATAGAGAATGCAATAGATGAAAAAAAGTGCTAATATTTGACAAGCCGAAAGGAGTTTGTTGCAACAAGTTATTATGATGAAAAAGAATTCGCAAGGTAAATTAGTAAAAGAGTCTGTTCAAGAAGCGGACACTATTGAAAAAGTTAAGGTAAAAGATTCTATAGTAGATGATGCAGGCGATTATCGTGAAACGCCGGTGCATATCTACTATGAATGGTGCAAGAAATGCGGTATATGCGTTGCTTTCTGTCCTACTGGAACATTAGCGCTAAGAGACGATGGTGCGCCATACGTGAAGCATCCGGAGAAATGTATTCATTGTGAACGCTGTGATATGCTTTGTCCTGATTACGCAATAACCGGTGCTGCTAAGAGCGAAAGGAGAAAGAATGTCAACAGATAGGCGCGCAGGTAAGCCATCATTGCTACAGGGAAATGCTGCGGTTGCCCTTGGCGCTCTTGATGCAGGAGTTCAGTTTTTTGGAGGCTATCCTATAACTCCATCAACTGAGATTGCAGAAATACTTGCCCGGGAACTTCCCAGACGTGGTGATAAATTCATTCAAATGGAAGATGAGATAGGGAGCATTGCTGCGGTACTCGGAGCAAGCATCGCTGGTCTGAAATCAATGACTGCGACAAGCGGCCCCGGATTTTCACTCATGCAGGAAAATCTTGGCTTTGGCATGAGTGCGGAAGTACCCTGTGTGATAGTCAATGTTCAGCGCGGTGGTCCGAGCACAGGACTTCCAACCAATCCTGCCCAGGGTGATATTATGCAGGCACGATGGGGAACTCATGGTGACCATCCGGTGATAGCCCTCTATCCCGATTCAATTTTGGAGTGCTATGAACTTACCATCAGAGCATTTAATCTATCTGAAAAATATCGCACTCCTGTAATTCTACTCATGGATGAAGTTCTTGCACACATGAGGGAATCGGTTGTACTTCCTCCAAAAGATAAATTGAACATTATTCACCGCATTAAACCGAATGTACCCCCCGAGTGGTATAAACATTATAAAAAAAATCCTAAATATATTTCACCTGTAGCCAGCTTTGGCGAGGGGTATCGTTTTCATATTACGGGGCTTACTCATGACGAAAGCGGTTTCCCCACATCGAAGCACGATGAAGCGAACGATATGATGGAACGGCTTCTGAGAAAGATCACGGACAATCTCGACGATCTCATTCAAATTGAGCCCTTCTATATGGAGGATGCTGAGATCGCGATCTTTGCAGCAGGCGTTGTTGCCCGTTCTGCAAAAGAAGCGATATTACAAGCACGAAAAAAAGGAATAAAAGTCGGTCTTATTCGTCCTTTGACCATCTGGCCATTCCCGGATCAGGATGTCGAAAATATGCTGGAATCAACAAAAGCAGTTATTATAGCTGAAATGAATCAGGGACAGCTCATCAATGAGGTGAAGCGAGTGACAAAATATGGTCAGCACTCACGTTTCTATAGGATACAAAAATACAACGGACTGGTAATTACTCCAGAAGAAATCCTGCGTAAGATTGCGGAGGTCGCATGAAAAATATTCCGCAAAAAGTAATTCATCAATATTTACGTCATGATAAAAAATTCCCCCATGTGTGGTGCGCTGGCTGCGGTAACGGCATTATTCTTGGAGATTTGCTCCGTGCTATTTATAATATTGGATTGGAAAAAGATGATATTGCAATGGTTTCCGGTATTGGATGTTCAAGCAGAATGCCAGTGTATGTGGATTTCAATACACTGCATACAACTCACGGAAGGGCAATTGCCTTTGCCACAGGAATTAAAATGGCAAAACCAGAGTTGAAAGTCATCGTAATAACTGGAGATGGAGATGCGACAGCGATCGGTGGGAATCATTTCATCCATGCAGCGCGAAGAAATATCGATCTCACCATTATTGTTATCAATAATAATATTTATGGTATGACCGGTGGGCAGTGTTCTCCCACCACACCAATCGGAAAATTTGCAACAACCGCACCCTATGGTTCAATCGAACCAAATTTTGATATCTGTGAATTGGCACATTGTGCCGGTGCCTCTTTTGTAGCTCGGACAACAGCATTCCATACAACCGAAGCACGCACAATATTTGAAAAAGCTCTTCAGAAAAAGGGTTGTTCTGTCGTCGAAGTCATATCTCAGTGTCCGGTATCCTATGGAAAGATGAACAACATTTCATCAGCAGTAAAAATGCTCGAACTCCAAAGAGATGGCACTCTCCCGATCACAGCATTTGAAAAACTTCCTGAAGATAAGAGAGAAGGAAAAATTGTTCGCGGCATTCTTTATGATGTTGAAAAGCCGGAATTTATAGAGCAGTATCAGAAGCTGGTGAAAAGGATATCTCAAGAGCAGCAGGAAGAATCCGAGCAACTGAAAAATGAGAACAAGAAATCGACATCTGAAGAGAGCGAGACGCAGGAGTAAATGTGAAAAATGAAATAAGATTAAGCGGAAGCGGCGGACAGGGACTGATCCTTGCAGGCATTATTCTTGCCGAAGCAGCCATCATGGATGGCAAGAAGGTTCTGCAATCCCAGAGTTATGGACCGGAATCACGCGGTGGCTCAAGCCGTGCTGATGTTATAATCAGCAATGAAACGATATATTTTCCCCGTGCTGTCGAGCTCGATATTTTACTCAGTCTTACACAGGAAGCTGCTGATAAATATCTTCCTAACCTGAAATCAAACGGATACCTTTTCTATGATTCATCCTCCATAAAAGTAAATCCTATCGATGGAGAATCCATTGGAGTTCCCTTCACAGAGCTTGCGATAAAAAACTTTAAAAAAGCGATAGTCACCAACATTATTTCCCTTGCATTTCTTTGCAGAGTGACAGAAATAGTGAGTATGGATTCTCTTAAAGAAGCTATCAAGAATAGGGTCAAAGCCCGTTTTATTGATATGAATATGGAAGCTGTGTCCTTGGGCATCAAACTTGCCGAAAAATATTTAAGTGAAAGAGATTAGGATCAAATATGATCAAAAAAATAAATCATATCGGAATTGCTGTTCCAAATCTTGATGAAGCGATTGAAACATACAAAAATCTTGGATTTTCTATCCAGAGTAGGGAATTCGTTCCTTCACAAAAAGTGGAAGTCGCAATGATACAAATTGGACAAAGCCACATTGAGCTTCTTCAACCTACTGCGGAAGATAGCCCGATTGCAAAATTCATTGAGAAGAAGGGACCCGGAATCCATCATCTCGCAGTGAGTGTTGATGATATTGAGAAAGTATTGCATGAATATGAGCAAAAGGGAGTGCGTATGATAGATACGGTTCCACGTGATGGTGCACACGGCACCAAAATTGCTTTTATTCATCCCAAATCGACAAACGGAGTATTGCTCGAACTCTGTATGGAAGCATAAGAGCGAGGAGATACATGGACAGAGAAAAACGATTGGCACAGTTAAAAGCCGGGCGCGCAGAAGCACTCCTTGGCGGTGGTGAAAAGAGAATAATTTCACAACATAAAAAAGGAAAACTTACCGCACGAGAAAGAATAAAATTATTGGTCGATCCTGACAGTTTTGAAGAATTCGACATGTTCGTTACTCATCGATGCGCTGATTTTGACATGCAGACCCAGAAGTTCCTCGGCGACGGCGTGGTTACGGGTTGCGGAACCATCGATGGACGACTTGTATATGTATATGCACAGGACTTCACGATTTTCGGCGGCTCACTTTCTAAAACCGTTTCCGAGAAGATATGTAAGATCATGGATATGGCAATGAAAATGGGAGTTCCGCTTATTGGACTGAATGATTCCGGTGGCGCACGTATCCAGGAAGGTGTTGATTCTCTTGCAGGTTACGCAGATATTTTTTATAGAAATGTGATGGCTTCGGGAGTAGTTCCCCAAATTTCAGCCATTGTCGGACCCTGCGCGGGAGGTGCTGTATATTCACCTGCGATCACAGATTTTATCATAATGAATAAGAAGAACAGCTACATGTTCGTGACCGGTCCAAAGGTTGTCAAAACAGTAACTCATGAGGATGTAACAACCGAATTACTTGGCGGTGCAATGGTCCACGCCCAGAAGAGCGGAGTCACACATTTCGTAACGGAAACAGAAGAAGAGACCTACTCACTTATTAGCAATCTTCTTCAGTATATCCCCAATAACAATCTTGAGGAACCTCCTATTGTTCCCTGCGCTGACCCGATTGACAGAGTGTGTGAAAATCTTAATACTATCGTTCCCGACGATCCCTCAAAACCCTATGATGTTGTTGAAATTATAAAGAGTATTGCTGATAATGGAAAATTTTTGGAAGTAGCTAGGTACTTTGCTCCGAATATCGTTGTCGGTTTTGCGCATTTGAATGGTCATTCTATCGGTATTGTCGCAAATCAGCCGGAATTCCTTGCAGGTTGCCTGGATATCAATGCATCGAAGAAGGGCGCGCGTTTTATACGTTTCTGCGACGCATTCAACATACCGCTTCTCTTTCTTGAGGATGTGCCAGGATTCCTTCCGGGCATCAGTCAGGAGCATGGAGGTATTATCAAAGAGGGTGCCAAAATTCTCTATGCGATTGCAGAAGCAACCGTTCCGAGGATCACCATCATTATACGAAAAGCATATGGCGGAGCATATTGTGTGTATAACAGCAGGCATGTGGGAGCAGATCTTGTGTATGCATGGCCCTCAGCAGAGATCGCAGTAATGGGACCAAGGGGGGCAGTTGAGATCATCTTCCGTAAAGAAGCAGATAAGGCAGAAAATCCCGAAGAATATCTCAAGGACATTGAGGATGAGTACAGAAAGATGTTTGCAACACCGTTTCAAGCTGCTTCAAAAGGATATATTGATGATATTTTTGAACCCTCGGAAACGCGTCAAAGACTCATCCGAGCAATGGAAATGATCGCTTCAAAGAAGGATTCTAACCCTCCCAAAAAACACGGGAATATTCCATTATAATGATAATGAGATTAAGAATTATCCAGATACTGTTTCTTGTCATGCTGTTTATGTTAAGCTCTGCTGCATGTTTTGCAGGGGCTACCGACACAGTGGCCGGGAATGTTACATTGAAGACTAGTGCAGGCAATATTGTATTCGCGGGTATGGTTGTTGTATTTGCAAGTCTGGTTTTAGTAGCACTGGTCATAGACCTCTTAAAACACTTGCAGAAGAAAGACAAAAAACAAACAAAGGGCGAGAAAGAGACGGATTTTACTAAAAAGATCATTTCAATTTACCCGATACAGCAAAAGACATCCACATCTCCACTGGATCAGAAGATCGAAACAGCAATTGTTATAACAATTTTTCTCCACGAGAATGAAGTTGAGAACCACAGTAAAATGCTCCTCACAATGAAAAGAGCAAAGATCAGCCAATGGCAGCAATCATCAAAGCTCGAAATGCCGAATGCAAATTTTGGCAATGTGCCGATAATACAAAAAAGCAGATCGATCTTAAAAGACAAAATATAGGATTCTTATGAAAACATATAAAATGGAAATTAATGGTGAAAAGTTCGAAGGGCGAGTCATCGAATATGACGGACTCAATGCAAAAGTAGAGATAAATGGTATTGCCTACAAGGTGAAAATGGAGCCGGAGTTCGGCAAGAATAAGAAAGACCTCGAGCGATCAAAAAAAGTTATCACGCTGCAACCGTCCTTGAGCGGGAAGAGTGTGGACTCTCTCCTCAGCCCGGGCAATGTCAAAGCTCCTCTTCCAGGTGTTATTATTGATTTGAAAGTCAAAGAGGGTGATGAGGTTAAAGAGGGCGACCTGCTTATTATACTGGAAGCTATGAAGATGGAGTCTGAGCTCACAGCATCTGTCAAGGGCACGGTAAAAAAGATCAATGTGAAAGTCGGAGAATCTGTTCTTGAAGATCAGCTTTTAGTTGAGATAGAGGAAAGCAAAGATGAATGAGATCCTGAGCTTTTTGGGGACTACTGCTTTTGCCCATCTGCACTATACCAATCTTATTATGCTCGTTGTAGGATTGATTTTTATAACCTTCGGTATTGTAAAGCATTATGAACCGCTGCTTCTTGTACCAATAGGATTTGGAATTCTTATCGGGAATATTCCGGGAACTTTTGCCGGAGTATATGATCAGGGCTCTGTCATGAGTTATATTTATTTTGGCGTAAAGAGCGGTCTTTTCCCACCTTTGATCTTTCTCGGCATTGGTGCAATGACAGATTTTTCCACACTTATTGCTAATCCCAAACTTATTCTGCTTGGCGCCGCTGCTCAATTTGGTATTTTTGCGACCTTTTTTGGTGCAACCCTCCTCGGGTTTAATCTCGTCGAAGCAGGAGCAATAGGCATCATCGGTGGTGCAGATGGACCCACATCTATATTTTTGTCATCACATCTTGCACCTCATTTGCTGGGACCGATAGCTATTGCCGCATATTCCTATATGGCGCTTGTTCCTATCATTCAACCTCCGATCATGCGGCTTTTAACCACAAAAGAAGAGCGGGTAATAAAAATGAAAAGCCCCCGCATTGTGGAAAAACGCGAGAAGATCATATTTCCTCTTGTGGGATTGCTGGTTACTACTGCGATTGCTCCGCGTGCGATCTCGCTTCTCGGTATGCTTTTCCTCGGGAACCTTCTTAAGGAATCCGGTGTGACAGAACGTCTCGCAAATGTTGCACGTAATGCATTGACTGATATTGTCACAATTTTACTGGGTATTGCTGTGGGTGCAAGTACTCAGGCAAATGTGTTTCTAACCTATAAATCGTTGAAAATTTTTGTTTTGGGAGCTTTTGCATTTGCAATCGCAACTGCTGCCGGCGTTATGTTTGCCAAGATCATGAATCTGTTCCTCAAGCAGAAGATCAATCCGCTTATTGGAGCTTCAGGAGTTTCGGCAGTACCGGACTCAGCCCGTGTGGTTCAGCAAGAAGGTCAAAAATATGATAAAACGAATTATCTGCTCATGCATGCAATGGCGCCGAATGTTGCGGGTGTGATCGGCTCAGCAGTCGCAGCAGGTGTGCTCTGGGGGATTTTAGGACATTAAGTACTTACTCCAAACCGAGTAGGTACGCGATCTTGTCCCAGGCAGCAATACGTTTTTCTTCAAAACGGTCAAGATAACTTTCTTCACCTGTTTCTATAAAATCCATTGCTGCATCACCTTCATCAATAAGAATATCGAATGCATCGATTATCTCGGACACATAAGTAATATCTTCACTGTTCATGATATCAGAATCGAGTAGTACATCGAGTTGTTCTGATACTGCTTCACACATACCCATGTATTCTATGATCATATCTGCAGTTTCAGAGTCGGTGTAAGCTTCAAAGCTCCACGCATCGAGCGTTGAACCTATAGAGCTATAGGTCAGATACAAGCCTTGAGCAGCTAACGTCCCAATGGATTCCAGTAATACCTGAGTGTCATCATCATACGCATAAAGCGCAGATGAAAAGGATAAAAGCAGTAGAACTACTAATAAAGATGTAAGAATTGTTTTCATGGTTTCTCCCGTTTAATTATTATTACTCACTAAAAATCTTTGAAGCATTATTGGCATACACTCCAAAACGAATATACGTAATTTTTAATAAATTACGATTTCTGTGTCAATGAAATAAAATCTCAAGAATTGAGGATTTTAACAGATTTGATTTTCTAAAATCATACTGATATTTTTTTTTGTTGACATACAATTGCAGGCGAATTTAAAAAAAAGGTGTATGATCGTTATATAAGAAAAGTATAAGTGAACATTAATAAACCAAGTCCGTTATTCTCCTTACTTTATAATTGGTCGCAATACCATGTAAAATGATGGGATAGCAAAATGGACAAATGGATACCCTGAATGGTTAGGAATTCAGAAGTTTTCGAGAATTTTCACTAACCATTTATTAAACGAAGAGGTCAAAACATGATACTTCATTACGAGTTTATAAAGAAAGCACAGAAGTTGGGCAACAAGATCGCCATAAAAGACCGTACACTGAACCGAGAAGTTAGTTACAGCAAGGCTTTGATCGGATCACTTATTCTGAGCAACAAATTCAAAAAATATGAAGACGGTGACATAGGGGTGATGGTACCAACCTCAGCAGGATGCGTTCTTGCAGTTATCGGTATTCTCATGGCTGGTAAAGTGCCTGTAATGATAAACTATTCCACAGGCGCTGCCAAAAACTGCAAATATGCACAGAAGAAATGCGGCTTCAAGACGATCATCACTTCTCGGGCACTGCTCGACAAGATCAGATGTCCTATGGTCCCAGGTATGGTTTGTCTCGAAGATATTATGAAAGGGATTTCGCTCAAAGAAAAACTCAGCTCTGCCATCAGATCAAAACTCCCTGCATCAGTCATCATTGCCCGTCTTCCAAGAAAGTTACCGGATGATAACATCGTGATCCTCTTTACCAGCGGAAGCGAAAAAGATCCGAAAGCAGTTCAGTTGACTCATAAAAATCTTGGAGCCAATATCAAAGCCCTGAAAGAAGTCTTTTCTTTAACGGAAGAAGATATTTTTATGTCTATTCTACCTCTTTTTCATGTTTTTGGTTTCAATGCCAATCTATGGATGCCCTTGATGGTCGGCTGTAAATCAGTGACGTATGCCAATCCGTTGGATTATAAGAAAATCCCTGCCATCATAAAAGAAGAAGGAGCAACCCTCATTGCAGCAACCCCGATCTTTTTCGCAGGATATTTAAAAGAGTCAAAACCAGGAGATTTTTTTTCACTCAGGATAGTCCTTCCGGGTGCGGATAAAACACCGGACTGGCTGCGGCAGGAATATCGGAATAAGCACAATATTGAACTGTATGAGGCATATGGAACTACAGAAACCAGTCCCGGAATCTCTGTTAATACTCCTGATGATAACCGTCCGGGCAGTATCGGTAAACCCCTTCCCGGTGTTCAAGTAAGGATCGTAGATCTGAATACAGGAAAAATCCTGCCCTTTGGAAAAGAGGGGAAAATTCTGGTCAAAGGCGATATGGTAATGAAGGGATATCTTAACGATTTAGAGGAAACATCCCTGCGTATTGAGGATGGGTGGTATGATACCGGCGATATGGGTATGATGGATGAGGATAGATACCTCTGGCACCTAGGTCGGCTCAGACGTTTTGTTAAGATCGGCGGTGAGATGATCTCGCTGGTCCGGACCGAAATGATACTCGAGACACTCCTTCCAGATGGTGTGGATTGCTGTGTTGTAGATGTGCCTGATTCCAGAAAAGGTGCAAGGATTGTTGCTGCTGTTACAGTAAAAGTTGAGGAAAGAGCAGTCATTAGGGAAATGGGGAAGAAACTCCCTAAAATTGCAATACCCAAGACATTTGTGGTAATACCGGAACTACCCAAAATGGGAACCGGTAAGATTAACTTCAGGGCGATCACCGAAATGGTGAGAAGTATGTGATTGAGGAATAATAAAAAAGAAAATATTAATTAAAATAGGGGAAGTCAACTTAAAGAATTTTCTTTATTAATCAGAATAAAAAAAGGAGCACAATCTCGATCATGCTCCTGAATTATATATGTATAGGTTTTTTATTTTGGTCAGTTGATCACCTTTTCCGCATAGAAGCTGTCTTCAACCTTGGTCATACTGAACCCGCGCGATCTGAACATGTGCAGCATGATATGGTTATCCGCCAGGATGTTTGCATAGATTTTCTGGATTCCACGAGTTTTTGCAATTTCCATGATGTAATCCGTAAATTTGTTACCGAGTCCAAGGTTCTGCCACGGGTCAGCGATCACAATAGCAAATTCAGCAGTTTCATTGTATTGATCAGCGATCAATCTCACCACTCCAGCCATCTTCTTCTTGCCGTTTTCTGTTACTTCAGCGATGATAGCTATTTCACGGTCATAATCTATTTGAGTATATCTCACGAGTTGGTCATGAGAGATATCTTTGATAAGCTGGAAGAATCTGAACCTTTGTGTCCTCTCTGAGAAGTTGGAAAACATCTCTTTTTCCAGAAGTTCATCTTCGGGCTTTACTGGTCTTAAAACTACTTTCTCACCATTTTTCATAGTAAACTCTGTAATATACTCGGAAGGATAAGGAGATATCACCAGGTGCTTGTTTGGATATTCTTCTGTCACCTCAATCGAAGTATCCAGTATAACTTTGGCATCGAGTACAACACCTCCACGCTCATCCACACCAAAAGGATTTATATCTACTTCTTTGATTTGCGGGAAATCCATGAGCATATAGGCAAATTTATAAAGGAGGAATTGGATGGAGGTTATGTCTGCACCGGGCATGCCGCGGTAACCTTTTATCAACTTATAAATTTTTGTATCTTCTATGATCCTCATGGCAAGCGCCATATTCAGCGGAGGTAATCCAATAGTTGTATCTTTGAATACTTCGACTGCAACGCCACCCATACCAAAGACAATGGTGGGACCGAAGATCGGATCTTTCTTGCAGCCAATGATCAGTTCATATTTTCTCTTGAGCATCTGCTCGACAAATACTCCTCGAATATCAGCATCAGGCATTTTTTCTTTTGAAGATTTTAATATCTTATTATATGCCTTACGTGCTTCCTCTTTGTTCACAATGTTGAGTATCACACCGCCGACATCGGTTTTATGCAGAATGTCCGGGGATGCAATCTTCATAACAAGGGGGTAGCCGATCTTCTCAGCTAATTTTATTGCCTCTTCTTCTGAGTGAGCAAGCCCATTCTTTATGACGGGAATATAATAGTAATTCAGCAGTTGCTTAGCTTCAAACTCAGTCATTACAGTTCTGTGGTCTGCAAGCACTTCCTCGATCAGCTTTTTGCTTTCTGCCCTTCTCGGTTTGAACTCATGAGGTATTTGTGATGGAGTCTCATGAAGGATATCAAGATTCCTGGTATAGTCATACATATACATGAAGCATTTTACCGCATCTTCCGGTGTTTGATATACGGGTATCTTGTTGCTTTCAAGAATCTGTTGTCCTTCTGCAATGTCGTCAGCGCCCATCCACGAAGCAAGTACGGTTTTTCTTGCTTTGCGGCCTATCGCGGCAACTTTCCTTGCAACGCCGGTCGGGTCGGTCATTTCCTGCGGGGTAAGAATTACAAGTACTCCATCGACATTTTTGTCTTTTGCGCATAATTCAACAGCTTTTTCATATAGCTCCGGTCCTGCGTCTCCAAGTACGTCAACAGGATTTCCTTTGCTCCAATTAGGGGAGAGGTGCTTATTCAGTTCTTCGATCGTTTCTTCAGACAGTTTAGCTATCTTGCCCCCTTTTTCAATAAGGGTATCTGTCGCGATAACACCGGGACCACCGGCATTGGTTATGATAGCAAGTTTATTTCCCGCAGGTTTATTCTGCATAGCCAGTGATTGAGCGATGTGGAACAACTCATCAATTGTATCCACCCTGACGATGCCCGCTCTTTTAAATGCTGCATCAAATACAAAATCATTACCCGCAAGACTTCCGGTGTGTGACATTGCTGCCTGTGCACCTTCGGAGCTTTTTCCTGCTTTAAGCACAATTATCGGTTTATTGCGTGCAAATGCTCTTGCAGCACTCAGAAAACTTCTTGCATCAGTGAGTGACTCCATATAGATCACAATACTTGTGGTGTATGGGTCGCTGCCGAAGTAATCGATCAGATCATGAAAACTTACATCTATCATCGAACCGATAGACACAAAATGACTGAATCCGACATTTTGCTTTACGGACCAGTCTAAAATTGCCGTACAGAGAGCGCCACTTTGCGAGATGAATGCAATTTTGCCGGGTAGCGCCATCTTGTTTGCAAAGCTCGCATTGAGATGTATAGAGGGTTTGATGAATCCAAGGCAGTTCGGTCCAATCATTCTCATGCCATATTTTCTTAAGCTTTCAGAAATTTGTTTTGTTAGCAGTTTGCCTTCTTCGCCGATTTCTGTGAAACCTGCAGAGATCAGAACAATACCGGAAACACCCGCCTGTCCGCAAGCTTCGACGATTGCCGGAACGGTTTTTGCCGGAGTTGCAATGATCGCAAGATCCACTTTATCAGGCACCTCGCTAATGCTTTTGTAAGCTTTGACCCCTAATACGTTTGTGCGTTTGGGATTTATTGGATAAACTATGCCGTCAAATCCCGATCCGATAATGTTATTCATCAAAGAATAACCAACGGTTCCCTCACGAGCTGTTGCGCCGATTATTGCGACGACTTTTGGATTAAAAAGTTTCGTTAATTTCTTTGTAACCATGACTATATCCTTTTACGTTAAATTGTTTTCCAATATTTGGAAAGCGACTGAATTGCCATTGCTTTCCTGCCCTCATATTCATAATGAGTTTGTATCATCGAATCAGTTTCCCGTTCTTTGAATTTCATTTCCCGATGATTAATACCATCCAGGAAACTGTAAAGACATTTAGGGAACATCTCAATATTATACCCCCCCTCAAGGGTGGCAAAGACGTGGGTGAAGTTTTCCGAGAGAAGTTTGCCGATCTTATAATATGAGTTGAGGGAAAGACGAAGATCGAGAAGCAAGTCATATTGATGCGAGTCAAAACCTGCTGATATAGCTACAATATCCGGATTGAACTCTTTGGCGATCGGAAGAAAGCTTTCTACGGCATCCATGAAAATCTCATCTCCGGTACCGGGCGGAAGGGGAATATTTATGGTATAGCCAGCACCTTTTCCCGTGCCGATTTCGTCTGCATCACCGCCACCGGGGAATGCAGGATACTGATGCAGAGACCAATAAAAGACTTTATCCGATTCATTGAAAAACTTCACCGTGCCGTCACCAAGATGTCCGTCAAAATCAAAAATCAGCACCCGCTTACCTTTGTCCGCATGATACTGCGCCGCAATAGCAATGTTATTGAACAGGCAGAATCCGCTGGATTTGTCAATATGAGCATGATGCCCCGGAGGTCTGGTTAACGCAAAATCTCCACGCTCCGATGCCATGATCGTTGCGCCCACTGCATGGATCGCTGCTTCGTAGCTGCCGGGAGAAACGATGGTATCGTTATCGATATGTCCGCCGCGCATGCATGCTTCTTCTATGCGTTTAATATATTCCGGTGTATGAACGAGTGTGAGGTATTGTTCTCCATTCGGCACTTCGGTCACTGGAAGATCGCCGAGTGAAGTCAATCGCTTTTTGTTTTCGGGATGCATACCCGTGTCGTGTTCCAGAAATATCGGATTATAGATCAACTGCATATAGAAACCTCTCTTATAATATAAGAATACTCTGATTTACTTACTTGAATAATAAGTCCACTAAAATGCGCTTCTTTCGCATGAAGCAGATGCTGTCAAGTAGAAATCGAAATATTTTTTGCTGCGTTCAAAACGCTCATAATATTTACAACAAAACAAGAAAAAAGAGACGTACCTTAATACATCTCTCTTTTTATATGGACGGATATATATGTTTATCTCATCAACACCATTTTCTTTACAACTTCTTTTTTATCCGCAGTTAGTTTGTAGAAATACACTCCGTTTTTTGTTACTTTACCACTACTATCACGTCCATCCCATGTTATATTACCAAGTCCTGATTTAGTATTTACATCCAGTGATTT
>JAGHCS010000178.1 GCA_021160355.1 Candidatus Cloacimonadota bacterium | reverse complement strand
GAAAGAATATAGTTAGGTTAATAAAAATATTTATTTAAGAGATTTATCAATTATATAAGCTCTGAGAAAAAAACCTTCTTGATATTGTTCTTCTTTTAGAGCTTTAATCCTTTCAGCCATTGCGGAATCGTTAAAATGTTCAGAATACTTTTTATAGTTTTCTGCAATCAAATTAGAAGATAAATTCTTAAGATATTTTTGAACGATCACTTTTTGAAATAACGACATTTACTTCCTCCTATTACGTAGCCCATAATGTTTGTATCACCGCAATAAATTGCGTGAACACTACACAATTTAGTAGTATCTGCGTAAAATTTCGCGGATTTTGCTTTTAGTTTCTTTCATACTATCATTCAATATTCACACATTTTTTCCCGCCCAATTTCATAAGTAAAAACAGTATTCACCTCAGTTCATGAGCTTTTAATCAATTTCTTTCCTTTGTTGTCACATTTTGTTAAAAAAAAATTTAAACTTGGAGTATGCTTGTAGCAACAAGTAAATAAAATCCTTTCATATATTAAGAAAATACGTGAAAAAATTTTGTGAAAAAATGAAGATATACTTCATTATATATTAGGATTCAGGATAAACCCGAACCTACCCCGTTTTACTTTTGTAGACTCTGATTTATCTGAGTGTGTGGGTAGTTGTCATTCTTCCACTCTTCATTCTGAACTCTCACAATAACACACCCCACCTCCCAACTGCTTGCTGGCGTTATCTGGCTCACGCAGAGCACGCAGAGAATAACTGAACGCAAAGAGCGCAAAGAAATATTAAGGAAAAGGAATTAAATATATTTTCTGGACCAGTGTGATCTTTGAGCTGTAATGAAGTCCTGTCTGAAGTGGAAATTAAAAAAAATACCAAATCGTCTTTTCACAGATATTACATGTCCTTTTATTATGATTTAGTTTTTCATCATTATAATTACCTCTTTACTCTCTGCCTGTCAAGGCGTATTCCGATTATCGGAGGAAGTCTGGTGCTCTATGCCCGCTCAATGGAATCTTTCTTTTATTTCAGTTGATTTTTCTTTCTTTTTTTCGTGGATTTTCGTGTTATTTCGTGGGTAAAATTCTTTATCCGCGAACTCTTTAAGTGGTAGTATGTCAGCTTTAAAAATGAAAAACTGTTTCTAAGGATATCCCCTGGTTGTCTTTTCCCTGCGCAGGATAGAATTGATATCGATAAATAAACCGGAAATTATACGGCAGTTCCCACGTTAAAGAAAGCTCATGCTGAACTCCGATATACGTTTCGTTTCTCGAGGTCATTTCCTTTTTGATGAGAGCTTCATAATTCAGATACCATTCAGGAGTTATATATTTCCCAAGGTCGATTGCAAGATTCTCAAGTAAAATATCTTTACTGAGCTCGCCGAGAAGTTCAAGGTCGGAGTCATATTCCCTTTCGATAATATTGTCATCGGATTCAACAATGCCACTCGTCTGTATGATATTCTTCATAAAACCGGTTTTAAATCTTACATAATCCAAACCGAGTATCTGACGGACAACCCCTTCTATCGGGCTTATGAGTGGACTAAAAATCAAGTTGCTCAATTCATCGCTTGCAAGATTTATTGCCTGTGCTCTTCCAAGATCGAAGCGTTCATCTTCGGAAAGTTCATTGATATCTTTTCCGTATTGAATTTTTGAAAGGATGCTGAGCATAGTCACATCTTCAGGATTATCACTTCGCAACGAAACCTCAACATCTCCGTAAGCATCAGTGCCTATGTCATCAGCATTGAGTTTGTCCTCTGTGGATTGTACATGGAGATAGATCATCGAACCATCAGGCGTCCGCTTTGTGAAAGTAGCATTTATGAACACTTTTTCATCCTGCCTTGCTTTACGCACGATCACGTCCTCCACGCTGAATGATTCACCAAACAACCGCATCTCACCCTTTTGAGAATGGAGATCGAAATACAGTTCGGGTTCTTCAGTATCTCGGTTCGTACGAAAACTCATATAGTTACCAGAGTCAATCTTTAGATTAAATGGATTGGACACAAACCATGTATTTTTATCGAAAACAAGATCAAAATCCGCATAGACCGGGGGTAATCCCGAATCTTCGACCTCTTCACTCTCTTCCCCTGCTTCATAGATCGCATCACCGTTTGAAAGAAGTATTCTACCGGAAAGCACCCAAGCTCCGTTTTCGTTATAGACTGTGAAATATTCGTCTTCGTATCCTGTTAACTGTGCATCAACAATACCTTTTTCCGGTTGATAATTTGGTATATGAATTGTGATCCCCTGATCATCTGTATTGAGCTTAATAGAACCTACATTGATATTACCTGCAAATATATCTGATTCATCATTATTAATAATATTTTTAAAGAAAAGTTTGCCACCCCCCATTCTAAAAGAACCGGCAAATTTGGTCATTACATTCTCTTTCACTTCTGCTGTACACGAGAGATCTCTTATTTTTTCGGGCTGGGATTTTATCGAGAACTGACCATCAGAAATATGCAAACTCGCAGAATCAACTATTGTGTTTGTTTCATCAGTAATAAATGAGCAGAATAGTTCAGTAGTACTTGATGCCTGCTTCATATCCGGGACATATGGTATAAGAATTTTAAGAAGGTCTCCAGAAAAATGGAATTTAATATTATCAGTTTGATGTTGAAATTCTTCAGTGATAAAATTATAACTGTATGACCCGCTTCCGGTAAGGTTAAAATCGGGTGCGATGATCTCCATATCATTAAGATAAAACATATCAAAATCCTGGAAAAAGTGGATCACGAATGAACTGAAAGCAGTATTATAAAGAGTTCCGTTCTCGACAGAAATATCACACAACACACGAGGAGCATTGAGATTCCCTGATGCAGTGAGTGCATAACTTGCCTTTCCTTTTACGGGAATGTCTTTTAAAAAATTTTCCAATACTACATCTTCTTCTGAAGCACTACATTCAAAATTGCCTTCTGCAAGATAAAGACGGGCATTTCCTTTTAGAAGAGATTGAGAATTTTGTACGTGAATGTTGTTAAGGGTTACTTCGGATGAATCTGTTTGTAAATCAACTGTTACATAAACAGGATTAATATTCTCATTAAAACTGAATTCCGTTAAATCCAGGCTGCCCTTTCCGGGTATTTCTTGAGAGCTGTCAAATGCAAAATCAGCATTCAGCATCCCGCTTAAAGGAGTATCTGTTTCAAAAAGATGTAAGATATTATTCAACCTATTTACATAAAGTGAATCTATCGAGAGAGCACCGGAATATTGGATATCATCCCGTTTTAAATTTATGGTCGCATCGGCATAAATATTGTTATTTATTTGCATGTCAGCAGCAATTCGATCATCCTCGTACAGTGTAGAATTAAAAATAAAATCGCATGATTCATGAGAAATACTAAGGGTATCCGATCTTATAGAAAGAAACCCGGTTTTTCCTGTGAGATCCACTGGCATTTTACCCGAAATTAGTATGGATCCTTTTACTGAAGAATTGATATTATCGGCAAAGTCAAACCATCCGTCAGGAGTGATCACACCTTCTTTCAATGTAAGCAATAGTTGAGCATTTACATGTGGATCGAGTGAGTTCAAAAACGGGATTTCCGTTCTCAATATATTCGTCATTGCAAGATTATGAGCAAATATTTCTGCATGTACAAAAGGAGTTGTGGGGGAAATATCAAAATCTCCCTTTAATAACAAAGAACGCTTACTGTCTTTTAAATCATACGTTGCTTTTTGGTTTGCATAAGAGATATTTCCTGACAATTGGGGAAGGTGAAAATTGTTATTCACTACTACGAATTGATCGAGAGAAACACAGATTTCCGGGCTCCCGGCAATGCCCGAAACCTCCACCTCTACATCGGATTGTAGTGTGGAAGTACCAATTGGATATTTGAATTTGCCTGATTTAAAAACAATATCTAAATTACTCTCCAATAATTCATTTTCATTTACTGCAATTTTTCCTGAAAAATCCACACGATTATGTTCAAATTTAAAATTACTCTTTGTGATTTCTGCGATTCTATCTGCGTAGATGATTTCAGAAGATACATTGTTCAGCTCAAATGGATTATAAAAAAGCTTATCTGCAGTAAAATTAAAATTTATCTTGGGAGATGTGTAATTTCCCGTTATTTCTGCGCACATATCAAGAAGACCCGATATTTTCTCATCGAGTGATGCTATATTAAAGCCATTCATTTGAAAAGATATATCCACATGAGAATTGTTGCTTAAATAATTTGAAATATATCCATCACATAATATCACATTATTATTCCACAGGATTTTGGCATTTTTATCGATTTTAAGAGAATCCGGAGTGAGCAATATTGCCACTTCTTTTGAAGAGATACTTTCATCATGAAACGTACTTTCAATATTACTTATGCGGACAGTTCCTTTTGAGATTTCAGATAAAGTAGCTTCGAACTCCGCATTTATTCTTGAGCCGGTCAGGGCAGCATTTGTTGTATTGATCTTTGGAACATCGTAATCCTTGAACATAATTTTGAATTGGTTGGACTGCTTCGCATAAATACCATCAAGGTCAATGGAGCCCTCTTTTCCCGACTGAAATGCAGACATTTTTATATGCCATTTTTTATCTTGCTGTTTTTGTAAGCTTACATTAATTTTCTCCAGGTTTTCCGAAAACACAATTTCTCCTTTACTATTCACACTCACTTGTCCATTTATAACAGAGATATAATCAAAACGAATAAGCGTTTTTTCCAATGCATCGATGTCAATATTGAGCTTTGTTTGCTCTTTATCGTATGAAGCATTATATATGATCTCAGGAGAAAAACAACGAATTTCTTTCAGGGCTTGAGCAAATTGGAATTTATGCAGGAGGAGTTCCCAGAAAGAAAAGTGAAGATAAAGCTGTTTTGCCCTGAGAATAAAATCTCCCTCATTGTGGATGATTTCAAGATCGGAAATCTGAAGTATTTTTGATGTAAGATTTAAAGCCGAGAAGCTTATGGTCGCATTCAGATCTCGTCCGATTGTTTTGGTGAGTCGATCCTTAATATAGCTGTTCACATCGAAGAGATAGGTCATTCCCCAGAACAGAAGATTTATCATAATAATAATAACGACAACTATCAGCAACCATTTTCGTTTTCTCATTGGTAAATAATTTTCTTGCTATTATGAGTCCGCTCTAAAAATCGAGAAACCGTTGAAACGGTTAATGCAATTTTTTGTTTCATTAACCACCAACTTAAGTTGGTGGTTAATAGGAAGATAGGAACTTTTAACCGATTCATCGGTTTCCAAATATTTGAATATTTTCCTAACATATTTCTAATTATAACCTTTTTAGAGTAAGCTCTACCTATTTTTCATTTAGCTTATGAAGCTTACCGCTCTCTAAATTATATACTTCATCAGCCCGTTTTGCAAGTTCCTGGTTATGTGTAACCAGAAGCACTGTTGTATCAAAACGCTTGTTCAAACTCCACAGAATGTCTGCCAATTCATTACTGTGTATAGAATCCAGATTGCCGGTTGGCTCATCAGCGAGTACAATATCGGGATTATTTATCAATGCTCTTGCAACAGCTACTCTCTGCTGCTCCCCACCGCTCAGTTGGTGAGGATAATGATATCTTCGCTCAATAAGATCCAGCGACTCTAACAATTCCT
>JAGHCS010000020.1 GCA_021160355.1 Candidatus Cloacimonadota bacterium | reverse complement strand
GACGTGACAGCAGAAGCGTTTACCAACATTCCCGTGGATCACCTCACCGAACATTTTATCATTCTTGCACTTCGCACCGCTGGGGCATTAACAATTTCTTTAGTGGCAGAGATCGACGATAAGGTCGTTGGGCATGTCGCTTTTTCACCAATCACCATATCAGACGGCACCAAAGACTGGTATGGGCTTGGACCTGTAGCAGTTAAACCTGGATTCCAGAAACAGGGAATCGGCAAAGCACTCATCAATGAAGGGCTGTCATTATTAAAGAAAAGAAAGGCAAAAGGATGCGCGCTTGTAGGAGATCGGAATTATTATAAACATTTTGGATTCAAGAATTATCCTCAATTGATCCATGAGGGTGTACCCCAGAAAGTTTTCCTTGTCCTCCCTTTTACTGAAGCAATTCCGACTGGTAACGTAACATTTCATAAAGCATTTTTAGCTACTAGATAATGAAAAAAATGAATATAGAAAAGATGTCGGACTTTTTCGATAAGCGTGCCCCGGGATATGACAAACACAGAGAGCTTCACATCACCACGTATCCGGAGCTGTATATTACCATGGCTGAAAAAATCCCTTTCTCGAATAAAAAAATGCACGTGCTCGATCTGGGCTGCGGTACCGGTTTAGAACTAAAATGGCTTTTTGAGAAATTACCCAACTCAACATTTACTTGCATGGATATTTCTGCAAACATGCTGGAAGTTCTGACTCAAAACTATTCAGAAAAAAATAAGAAGATTACTCTTGTGCAAAGCTCATATCTCGATGCTGAATTTGGAAAAGACACCTACGATTATGTCGTCACCGTTATGTCGTTTCATCATCTTATGTATGATAAAAAATTAGCACTCTACAAAAAGATCAGACAAGCTCTTAAACCGGATGGCATGTTCATTGAAGCAGATTATATCGTTGCTGGTAAAGACGTTGAGATCGACTGCCTTGAATATTTCACGCGTGTCAAGCACGAAACAGGCATCGAAAATTCCTATGACTATCATATCGACATACCGCTTTGTAAGGAGACACAACTCGATCTGTATTATGCAGCTGGATTTAGAGAAGTTACTGAATTCTATAACAAAGATGATGCTGTAGGATATCTTTGCAGTAATACTTGATCACGATTCTTGACGACAGCATTCAAAATGGTAAAGAATAACAAAATTAGATGAAATTGGTTCGATTTGATTAAAACCCCGAATCATTCCCTTTTGAACATAAGAAGTCATCATGAAAATAGTAATATCTCTTCTAATATTCCTGACTTGCAGCATAGGTCTGCAGGCAGATGATCCTGCTATTCCGCACTGGGTAACATCACATGATGTCATCGAAAAGTCTGACATCAGCAGCGATGATTATCCATATTTACAGAATTGGATCGCTTTGCATTCATTACCTGTAAATGACTATTTTTATTCATTATTTGATGAACACCAGATCGTCATCGTCGGCGAACAACATAACATCAAAGAGCATAAAACCTTTCTCATCGACAGGATCGATTCACTCTATCATAGGTGCGGTGTTCGCGCAATGGCATGGGAATTCTCCAAATATTCTGATAATGATCGGCTTCAGGAACTTATCACTGCACCCGAGTTCGACAGTGTCGCAGTCCTTGACTTCGCTCGTTCGCAATCTGCTCATGCATGGAATTCAAAAGATCACTGGGATATTATTCGATCTGTACATGCGCTCAACCAAAGCTTGAACAATGATCAACCAAAAATGAAATTGATCGGTCTTGATATCGATGAAGATATCTCAGAAGTTATATTGTCACTCTACACGAAGCCCGACTCTTCAAAAGCATTTCAGGATGCTCTGCAGATCGTTCAAAACAGGGATCGAATTATGGCTCAACATTTGTCTGAAGAGATCATGGAGAAAAATATTAAGGGATTGGTTTTTGTGGGGCGGTGTCATGACTATACGCGTCACACTCTTCGAGGGAATGATCCGATGTCCAAATATATAATGGGAAATGAATTGTATAACGAATATGGAGATCAGGTTTTTCAGGTATGGCTCTACTCCGGATGGTTTGACATCATCGAAAAGATACTCCCGGCTTCACATAATGAAATGATAGGATTTAACATCGACGGATCCCCTTTTGCAAATGTCCTACAGCATACCGGATGGAGATCTGATCCCCAAGCCCCTTTTTCTGAGATCGCGCAGGGCTTTATCTATATCGTTCCTGCAGAAAGCTTACATACAAACAGCACGATCCATGGATTTGTGACAGACGCAATGTTCGAGAGATATCATGCATCATACAAATTGAACTTTGGCGATACCCTTCATACTGCTTCAGAGCTGGATGCATACTTACAGGAACATCGCTGGTAAATCCAAACATTTTATACAGAACTCTCTACTCTTTTTAACCTTTTTAGAAAAAATCAAAGTTCCTTGACGGAAATTATTACAACAGATCAAATTCAAAATTACTTAAAAATCTAAAGGAGATTGATACGATGGAAAATAAAGAAGATAAGAAGAAAAAATCTGGATGGGGAGTTGGTGGCGGCACTATGATCGGTATCGGTGTTGGTTTTTTTCTCTTACCAATAAATTCTTTGTACTTTGTTGGCTCAATAATGCTGGGGATCGGGCTTGGACTGATCATTGAAGCAATTATAAAAAAGTAATATAGATACCTAAATAATAAAACTGTATTCATTATTCAAAACAACATTGAATATCGAATAACGGTTAACAATTTCAGATTACAGATTAAGGATTTACGATTTTAGATTTCAGATTTGGGATTTCAGATTTGGGATTGTAGATTGCAGATTTGGGATCAGTATATGAGATTTTGTCTTCTGTCCCCTGACTCCTGATTTCCGATTTCCAAAAAAGCTTGACGCTCAAATCCCAATTTATCAAAGATTCAGAAAAGTCTACAGGATTGGATTGAATATGCTGAATGGAACGAGAGTAGTTTATTTTACACATCTTAACCTATAAAAACGAATTAGCAAAAAATCCAACAAATACTTGACAACCAATCCGCCAACTTGTTTTTATTGCATATAGGTTT
>JAGHCS010000218.1 GCA_021160355.1 Candidatus Cloacimonadota bacterium | reverse complement strand
GTTACATAATTATACAGAAGATGTCGATGATTTTGCATGGTCAAAATTTGGAGATTTACAAAAAGTTGTAAGTGGTGTTATTTGTGATTTAGAAAACAATCCTTTTAGTGAAGTAATCAATGAACCATTTACCACTGCTTTGGAATTATTAATAGATAATTCTGAAAGTATTTATGTAGATCTTGAATTATTGCAATAACCTTGAAACAATCTAAGTATTTTGTTAATATATAATAAAGGAGAAAATTCAAATGGAAAATCGTGTACCAGTAGATTCAAAAGGAAACATAGCAGCAATTGGTGGTTCTGGATTTTCAGAATCTTTAACAGCTAATGGTTCTTGGCAAGAAGTCACTCTTGCCAATGAATGCAAAACTTTAAATATTCAATGTGATGCTGGTGATGATGTTTATAACCACATTGATAACCCAGTTGAATTTCATTATTGTTTTAATTCAAATGGAACGGGTAGAGGTTATTGTTCTGGATTGGAATTATCTATAGCTTGTGAAGTTGGTGAAACCGTTTGTTATTTAAGGGCAACCGCTGATCTTGTTTTTTCTATTAATGGTTTAAAATAAGGAGGTAATAATGCATTCTGGAATAAAAACAAAAACACCTTCTGTTTCACAAGGCAAATTGGAAGAATATGTTGCTGCCCAATTAGCTGGTGGTGTTACTTACAAAGGTGGTTATAATGCCGATACAAATACCCCCGATCTTGATACTTCACCTTCCGGGATATTGAAAGGGGAAATGTATACTGTCACAGCAGCAGGAACGTTCTTTACAGCTCTTTTAGAAGTTGAGGATGTCTTGATATCAGAAAAAGATGATCCTACGTTAGAAGCAGACTGGACTATCATAAATAAGAATATAGATAGTGAAAATATTATTTATAATAGTACCTTCACTGCTATAGATGAAATTATTGTTGGTACTGGAAATGAAACACATTCACAAGTAACTCTTGGTGCTTCTGAAATTCTTGGAAAAAAAGCAACTGGAAATGTTGATAATTTATCTGCTTCTGAAGTCCGTACTATTTTAAATGTTGAGGATGGTGCCACAGCAAGCAATACTGACGCCGGTACAGCGGATAATGATTCGTTATTTTGGAATGATACGTTAGGTGTTTATGAGGCCAAGACACCAGAAGAGGCTCGGGCTATTTTGGATGTGCCTGTTGTTGCCAAAATCAACCCCCTGGCCCTATCCCAAGGCGTAACCCTCACAGCAGCAAGCTCTGGTAGCAACGGGATTCAGGTTGCGAATAACGATGATATCAACTTTGGTACCGGGGATTTTACTCTTTGTTGGATTGGTAGTTTGCCTGATTGGACACCTGACGCGAATGTAAAAATATTTAACACTGGTGCAGCAAGCCCTTTTTTGGAAGCGTTCGTGCACACATCTGGATCTATCAGGCTACGATTAAACAATATTATATTTTCTTCTGTTAATTTGAATATGTTATTAGCTGACGCATTAGCTACGATTGTTTTTTCGATTTCTGTTGAAGACATAGAGACTGTTATCAATTTTTATATAAATGGAATCTTGTTCGATACTATTTCTGATACTAATGTGGGGTCTACTGATAACTCAGAGCCATTATACATCTGTGGGGCATCTGCTGTAAGATTCGCCTCAACTACCCAAGCAGCATACACATACAACTACGCCCTGGATGCAGATCAGGTTAAGGATTTGTACGAGAACGGTGTGGCTTTGAGTGATCGGGATGGGAGTATGACTGAGTTGGGGAATGGGGCATGGCAAAATGGGTATTCCCCTGCTTCATGGGAAAACTTTACTTCTGCTAATTATGATAATTTTGTGGCATCAAATAGTTTAGCAGATGATGAAATCCGTATTATCATACCTATAGATATGCTTAAAATTGGTAAAAAATATCAAATAGTTTTCATTCCTACTAATATAAAAGATGTTACTTTAGATTATATCCATCAATCTACAAGTGCTTATGTAGGAGAGGGGGAAATATCAAGGAATATTAACATATCTTCTGCTGTAAAACAGTCCTTGATATTCACAGCTACATATGCAGCAACTCATATAATGTTTATAATGTCCCCATTAGCAGGAGGTGAATTTTCTATTTCTGATTTTTCAATAATCCAACTCGGCACCACTCTGCGCTTAGAACCAGAAAATATCCAGCTCTCCCCAGGTCAATGGCTCGATGCAGCACATTCCAACCATGCCAAACTTCCTGCCAAAGGAGCAACATTAACCAGACCTCAGTCAGACGGAATAATCAACTGGGTAAATACCTGGGCAGCTTCATCAGCAGGCCAGTACATAGGTGGGATCAATGAGAATATCTTCCCGGCAGACAATATCAGAATAGAATGGATATCATACCAAGCTACAGCTACAGGTGTTAATATCACAATGGGCGATCAAACAGACACAGATAGGTACGTTGAGTCTGTGGCTTTAGAAGATGAGCTTGATGTCAGTTCTCCTGCTCATCGGAACCACGATGGAACGAATTTGAAATTGGTTATCACGCCAAGTGGTACGTTTACTGGATCAATCACAACCACCATTAAATATAAATTGATAGGATAAATAAAATGACTGAACCAATTGAAAATACAGAACACATACTGCAACTTACATTAACAGACGGTACAGAAGTTGAAGTGAAGCTTGTTGACATTGCAAATAAATACATCGATTGGAGGTTTGCAAATACTCCAGGTGATCAGAGGACAGCAGTTGCTCTGACCGATATGGCACATGCAAATGATGAAATGATCGCTGCTATTGAGGCTGACCTTAATATTAATGGAGGTGAGTAATATGGGTTATAAAGAAGTAATTCAAGGAGCATTAATAACACCTAAAAATATATTAAGTTCTTATGGTGTAGCCTGGAACGAAGTAGCAGACACATATGAACGCACAGGAGCACTTGCGGGGCAACCAGTAAGGCAAACACTCTCTAATGCTTTACTGCCTGTCCATGCTTCAATGAGACGATGTATTCAAAATAATGCTGGTGAAGTGCAGTACTATCTGGGGGCTACTGACTCAACAAAACGTGAAGACGGTATCCTGGATGCTGACTTAACTGGTGCAGATGGTCAGGTAATGGTTCAGATTGCAAAATTCTTTTACAAATATGGTTACTCAGGAACTACTCACACATGGGAAATATCTCTAACTCCTGCTGCTGGATTCTCTGTTCATCCAGCTTTTATCAAAAATGGAGAAGTAGTTGATTATCGATATATGGCTGCTTACGAAGGTGTTGGATATGATGATTCAGTATCTGCATATATTGATTCAGGCTGTGTAGCTGCTACAAACTGGTCAGGCACAACAATTGATCTGGCCAATGATATGCTTGGTTCTGTGTCTGGGTTTTGCCCAATGGTCGATGAAACCAGAGCAGAGTTTAGAGCCATTGCAGCAAATAGGGGAACAGGTTGGAGACAACAAGATTTTGATTTGATATCAGCTATTACACTTCTGTATCTGGTTGAATATGCAGATTGGAATAGTCAGTTAATGATTGGTGCAGGTCGAACAGCTTTATCTGGTGGTACATGGACAAAAGACAGTTATATTGGCGTTACTGGAAAATCAAACGGTGATGGCAATGGCACAAACTCCGTAGGTGGAAACACTAATGATGCCTACATGACATACCGTGGAATTG
>JAGHCS010000261.1 GCA_021160355.1 Candidatus Cloacimonadota bacterium | reverse complement strand
TACTCATCGCACTTGGCGCTTTGCTGTTCTTTTCATTACTCTCATTCACCTATGATGATATTGTAAGTCTTAAACAGGCAGAGCTTTCTTTCAAAAAGATCGTCACGCTGGACTTCCCATACACTCGGAATATGATTGGACCCTTCGGCGCTGGATTGGCATGGGTATTCCAGTTCATCTTCAGTGAACCATTCAGTTTTTTCCTATCAGTATTCCTTTTTATTACCGGCATACTTTATATTTTCGGATCAAAAATTGAAAACCTCACACGCAAACTCGTCTTCATTTTTATCTTTTTCGTTTGGCTTACGCTGTTCTATCTTTCTGTGGGAGGAGCATTCCCGCTCCGCAGAGGAATCTTATTCACCTTCATAATTGATGAGATATTCTATCCGATCTTCAACAGCGTGGGCTCTGCAATTGTGCTCGGACTCGCACTCTTCGGTACTATTATATTCATATTCGAAGCACAGACAATTTTGAACTTCTTCAAATCACTTTTTTCTCATCCGGAAAGAAAATTTAAGCCCAGTAAAGAACGTAAAAAGAAACCTTTGATTTCTTACAAAAAGCATGAAAAAGAAATTGAGCCTGCGACTCCGAAAGTAAAAAAAGAAAAAAAGAAAAAAGATAAGAAACAGAAAATTGAATCAGTTGCCACAAAGACACCCAAAACTACTGACGAAGAGGATAGCTCATATCCCCTGCCGGATTATCATAAAATGCTGCAGGATTCTCCCTCTATGACCAAGCATGCGATTGAGGAAAAGAGGAAAGAGATAGATGAAAAAAGCAAGCTTCTTCAGTCAAAGCTGAAAGAATTTGATATTGAGGGCGATGTGGTGAATGTGAACATCGGACCGGTCATCACCCAATATGAGCTGCGTCCCGCACCGGGCACGAAGATCAGTAAATATACTGCTCTTGCAGATGATCTTGCGCTCGCATTGAAAGCAAAGAGCATCCGCATTGTTGCTCCTATTCCCGGCAAAGACACGATTGGTTTTGAGATCCCAAATAATAAATCGGAATTCATTTATCTTAAAGAAGTGCTCGATTCCGATGAGATGAAAAATGATCCTTCTCCGACACTAATTGCACTTGGCAAAGACATCACCGGCGAGCCCATTATTACTGACCTGAAAGATCTGCGACATCTTCTTATTGCCGGCGAAACGGGTTCCGGAAAAAGCGTGTGTCTTAATACTATTTTGAACACCATCCTTTACCGAGCCCATCCCGATCAGGTTCGTTTGATCCTTTTTGATCCCAAAAAAATTGAACTTTCACTTTATAAAAAAGTTCCTCATCTTGTGAAAGAAGTTATTACGGATTTTGAAGATGTGGTCTATCTTCTTAACTGGGCTGTGAATGAGATGGAGCACCGTTATGATGCGCTGGCGAAATATCATGTGCGTGACCTGGCAAGCTACAATGAGATGTGTATCGCAAAGAAGAAGGAACAGGAAAAGCTGAAAGTGGAAGAGCTTCCCGACCAGGAAGAGCTTCCTCAAACAATGCCCTATCTCGTTATCGTCGTAGATGAACTTGCAGATCTGATGCAGAAAATGGCAAAGGACATCGAGCGCCCAATCCAGCGTCTTGCCGGCATGGCGCGCGCAGTTGGAATATATCTTATTTTTGCCACCCAAAGACCCTCTGTAAATGTCATCAATGGTGTGATAAAAGCAAACTTCCCTTCCCGAATCTCATTCCACGTTTCTTCAAAAACTGATTCAAGGACAATTCTTGATCTGAACGGTGCTGAAAAACTTCTTGGAAATGGTGACATGCTGTTCTCACCTCTTGGCAGGAAACCACCGATCCGTGTTCATGGCTCGTTTGTAAGCACAGACGAGGTGAAAAAGTTGGTCGACTATCTTTCTCAATTCCCAAAACCGGATATGGACATTAAGCTTCCCACAGAAAAAGATGATGGTGAAGATTTCGCTTATGATGATGATCTTTTTCCACAAGCAGTGCGCTACGCAGTCGAGAAAAAATATGCCTCAATTTCTATGATGCAGAGAAAATTCAGGATCGGTTATGCGCGTGCTGGACGTCTCATTGATCAGATGCAGAGAGCCGGCTTTGTTCAGGATGCTGAGGGTAGCAAACCAAGAAAAGTGCTCATTAACGAAAGCGATCTTGATAGATTAGGATATTAAATGAAAAAATATTTTGTATTACTCTTTGTTATGATTCTTGTATGCAATGCTCTTTATGCAAATGAAGAACTGCTCCATAAATTCCTCCAAAAAAACGAGAAGATCACGACCTTTAAAGCAAATTTCGAGCAAAGAAATTATTGGCCAGACAGCGATATCGAGCATTTCACGTATGGAAATCTTTTCACGAAAGAAAATAAAATCAAGCTCGAATTTTACTATCCCGAACAGCAGACTATGCTCGGTTCAGAATATGATCTGCGATTCTATTTTCCTGAAAAAAAGCAACTTATCATTCAAGACTGGAGCTACTGGCAAAATTTTATAAATCCCGAATTGCTTGCTAAAGAATATATTTATTATTGCGAGCTGCAGTCAACAGACAAATATAGAAATGTCACAATCTTTAGTTTTAAACCAACCGAGGTCATGAGTGACTTCTCCGAGCTTGTGATCCAATTTTCCAACCAGGATTCCCTCATTGAAGTGATCGAGTATATGGATAACTATGACAATGAAGTCGGCTTCAAATTCACCAATAAGGTTATAAATGAAGAAATTCCTGATAGTATTTTTATTTTGGATATCCCCGAAAATGTCTCTATTATCGACCAAAGAACCACACAAGAGAAGTAGCAGGTAGCATTATGATAATTGTAATAATGGCTGGTGGAATCGGAACTCGGTTTTGGCCTCTCAGCACAAAGGAAACACCTAAACAGTTTTTGCATATTCTCGGTAAGCGCTCTATGATACAGCAAACAGTTGATCGAGTCCTGCCGCTTGTCGGGCATAATGATGTTTTTGTAGTTACAAATGAGAGCCAGATCGGATTGGTAAAGGATCATCTTCCCGAACTTCCGGAAGACAATATCATTGCCGAACCGATGGGCAGAAATACTGCTGCATGCATAGGATTGTCTGCAGTTCTGTTGCAAGACAAGTATGAAAAAGATGAAACCATGCTTGTACTTCCGGCAGATCATTACATTGGTAAACCGGAAATTTTCAGAGAAATAATATCCAATGCCGACTCCTTTGTGAAAGAACGCAAAAAGCTTCTCACCTTCGGAATTGAACCGACCTATCCGGCAACTGGATACGGATATATCGAATTTGGTAAAGAGATCCAGAAGAATCCAATTCCTGTTTTCGCAGTAAAGCAGTTCAAAGAAAAACCTGACACAAAGACAGCCGAGCAATTCTTAAAATCAGGTACTTTTGCATGGAACAGCGGCATGTTTCTGTGGCGGATAGACTCGATTAATGAAGCGGTAAAAATTTTTATGCCCTCTCTCTATTCTTCATTATATAAGATCAGGGATTGCTGGAAATATGATAAGGATAAAGTGGGCAGACTCTATTCCAAACTTAACTCAGTCCCCGTTGATATCGGAATTATGGAAAAAGCAAATAATGCTGTGATAGTTCCAATTAATATCGACTGGAACGACATCGGAAGCTGGCAAGCGCTGGATAAGATGAAGCAGAAGGATAAAGATGGTAATTGCTTTGAAGTACCTGTTATGAACATAGAATCTCATAACTCCTATGTTTATTCGGACAATCCACAAAAGAAAATTGCACTTATCAATTTAGATAATTTAGTTGTCGTCGAGACAGAAGAGGCATTGCTTTTATGCAAGAAAGACCATTCACAAGATGTAAAGAAAATAGTTGAAATTATAAAGAAGAAATAACACAATGAAAAATAAAGAATTAGTTTTCCGCTTCCCCCCTTTCTTGCGATGGCTCTCATTGATTGTCGCACTTTTAGCGCTTGTGTGGGCAGTGTATTTTATCACACAGGAATTTTCCACACTTGATAAATGGTACAAAAAAGCTGTTCCCTTTGTGGTACTCTTTCTCGTGGTGAATGTGTTTTATAAAAACCTTTTTACCATTAATTCTATTCGATTCACAGATTCATCAGTCATTTTCAAGCCGCTTATTCTGCGGGATATAGAAATACAATTCATCCAGATAAAGAAAATTGAATTTAATATAAAGGCAGGCAAGTCCATCGTTCTTACTTATGAAAAGGATGACAAATTAAAAACATTATTCATTCCTCGAGGTATTGATAAGATACTCATCGTTCTCTCACTCATAGCCGATAATGTGCCCAATATTGAATTAGACGAATTCATGAAGACAGTTATTACTACAAATAAATAACCCTCTCATTCTTCATGAAAAAAGTTCTCATCATAACCTACTATTGGCCACCTGCGGGTGGTCCGGGTGTGCAGCGCGCACTCAAATTCGCAAAATATCTGCCGGAATTCGGATGGCAACCGATAATTTTGACTGTGAAAAACGGCGAGTTTCCCGCATACGATGAAAGCTTATTTTCTGATATTCCGGACGAGTGCAAAGTATATAAAACACCGGCAATCGAACCGTTCTCCTTGTATAAAAAATTCACCGGAATGGATGCAAATGAAGCAATCCCAGTTGCAACACTCACAGAAAAAAAGACAAATTGGAAGAAGAAGTTAGCTCATTGGATCAGATTAAATCTCTTTATTCCAGATGCCAAGATTGGATGGATTCCTTACGCAGTTAAAGCAGGCAAGCACATTATCCGGAATGAAAAGCCGGATATAATCTTCTCCTCTTCCCCCCCTCCGACCGTACATCTGATTGCGCGCTCATTAGCCCGTTGGAGCCGAATTAAGTGGATCGCAGATTTCAGGGATCCCTGGACGAAGATTCATTATTATCATAATAAAAGAACCCGGCTATCGCAACTGGCTGACAATAATCTGGAACATAAGACCATCTCATCCTGTAGCAGGACAACTTGTGTCAGCCCAAAGTTCTCCAGACTTCTTACATTGAATAGAAATAAGAAAATTGAAATTATTCCCAATGGTTATGATGAAAACGAGTTGAGCTCAAAATGGAAACAGACAGATTTTTTTTATATTATCCACGTTGGTGGTATTAATAGATCGAGATACTATCAATCCTTTTTTGGAAGCTTGCAAAATCTAATAAAGACAAACAAACTTAATAGTGACAGAGTTCAATTACTGTTCATAGGAAAGGTGGATTCTTCTATACAAAACAGTATCAAACAGGAATTTTCAGAACTAAATAAGGTGAAATTCATTGGATATATTCCCCACATTAAAGCTATAGATTATATGTATCGAGCAACAATATTACTATTATTTCTTGAAAACACCAAAAACTATGAAGGACATGTTCCCGGAAAACTGTTTGAGTATGTTGCAACTGGAAATTATATTTTAGGAATTGGGCCAAAAACGGGAGATGCGGCTTATATATTGGAAGAAACTGGTATCGGTAAAATGTTTGAGAAAACTGACCAAATGGGCATCGAAAAAGCAATAGAGATTCAATATGAGAACTGGATTAAGGGAATTAGACCAAACATAAACACAGAGATCATAAAAAAGTATTCCCGAAAGGCACTCACTCAACAATTGGCAACGATATTTCATTCATTAGCATAATATGAAATTTTCAAAATTGATCTTCATGCTTGATAAATTTATCACAGACCTCCGTCAGCCGAAATACAGGTATAATATAAGTGAAGATATTCACTCGGAAAATTTAGGGTACTACTATTTTGAATTTGACGAAAAAAGGGTGTCACAAGGTAAAGATCAAAAACTCCTCAGCAAGTTTGATGAAAACGGAATACCAATTAATAGTACATATATTGATGTAGACGACAAAGAATTCGTCTATTTTCCTATCACAATTGGACAAGTAGGATTAGCTGTTTTTCACACCTATTTGAATACAAAATCCGAAGAAGATAAAAGGAGATTTCTCAAATTTGTGGACTGGTTTTACGATAATGCAGAAATACAAGACGACTTGGGCGTAAGATGGTTAACTGAAGTTTCACTTCCACAATATCATAATCCGGGACCATGGCAGTCTGCCTTTTCACAAAGTCGCGGCATATCGATCCTCCTGCGGGGATATCAATTAACTCAAAACAAAAAATATGCTAATATGGCAGAAAAAGCGTTGATCTCATTCACAAAGCCTTCAGATTGTGGGGGAGTAACTTCGTTTACAGAATGGGGTCCTTTTTATGAAGAATATACTGCTTCAGTTCCCACACTGGTACTTAATGGAATGATCTTTTCTCTATGTGGAATTTATGACTTTGTGCGTGTTTTTCCCGAGAATGAATTGGCAAAAAAATTATTCGATGATGGAATTGCGACTCTGAAAAATATCTTATCCAATTACGACTTGGGCTACTGGTCGAGATATAACTTTTGTAAAGCAAAATGGTATCCTGAAGTCGATCCCGCCACAATCGGTTATCAAAGATTACATATTACGCAAATAGAAATGATGTATAAGCTAACAGGTGAAGAAATATTCAAAATATATGCAACAAAATTTCGAAAACAGGATACTTTCCTCAATGCAATCAAGATGTATAAAATAAAGTATAAAGCTTTGAAAAAAATCAATAGGATATAAATGAGCGGCACCCTACTTCTTATTAAAAAAAATAAACAAAATGATAACGATTTTAGTGTTAAAATCGAGCAAATAAAAGAATTTACAAACAAGCTTTTTAATGAATATTTCAAATTTATAATTTTTCGACAGTTAAATCCCGATTCATTTCTAATAGAATTCAGACAAGATCGCAGCAAAAAAATTTATATAGACGAGCAGGGCAATTGGCTCACTTATGAGGGAATCGTCTTTGCTCTGAATGAAACAAAAATCTATAATGCAGAAGAGTTACTATCTATATATAAAAAAGGGGGGGGAAAGCAATTTGCCAATCTTCTGGATGGACATTTTGTTATCAAAATTTATGATGCCCAACATGACAGATATTTTATCATAAATGATTATATTAAAAATAAAACTAATTTTA
>JAGHCS010000087.1 GCA_021160355.1 Candidatus Cloacimonadota bacterium | reverse complement strand
TGAAAAGCGGAAATATATGGCTGCAACGAACTTGTCTTTTATTCCAATTGAATTATAAAGAAAAAACAGATGAAATGCTGATGCGCAGTATCATAATGGCATTGAATGGAAGCGATGAATTTTTCATAAACAAAGCAATCGGCTGGATTTTGCGTGAATATTCCAAAACAGATGCTCTAGCAGTAATAAACTTTGTGGAAAACAATGAACTTGCTCCTCTTAGCAAGCGAGAAGCACTCAAATGGCTGAAGGATCAAGGGAGAATTTAACCTAAGATAGTAATTGCACTCTTGGGATTTCTCGGTTTCGACCCACTCTCGGCTTATTGTATAAACTGTAAACTACAAAAGAAATTTCTGTTAAAATCTAATTCTGATTCGGATCGCACTTCTTCACATACTTTCCAAGTTCCTGAGCAAAGTCTGAAACCATCACAATTTTGGAATAATCTATTGGAACGTTGTTCAAGTATTGAAGCACAAGATACTGTTTTGTATCATCAGGAAAAACACCCGCAAAGAAAAATCCAAGTGATTCTATGTCATCAATATAATTTACTGAGTTTTCATCACACATATCGAGGTAGAGATCTATCGTTTCGATCTTCTTCTGGCACAGTTCTCTCAGCCGTTGCCTGATTTCCAGTTTTAAATTTTCGCCGCAGTCATTGACGTAGATATTGGCAAAATTAAGTGTATCTTTTACTTCAACTTCCACATCTGACTGCACCATATCCTTATCGAGTTTTTTTGATCTATCAGGTTTATTTAACTTTGCATCGATCTCAACGTTTTCATAAATTTTCTCAATCATCTTCTTATGATGATTTGGAACAAAGACTTCAATTTCCTGGTCAAAGAGTTTTTTGTAACTCAATATAAGTGTTTCACGTTGTGCCCCCTGATCTTTCATGCCCTCAAAAATTTTGGGAGGTGATAATCCAATGAGGATTGCAGAATCCTTAAAACCACCTCGAAGCAATGCTTTTTGCGAATACGGATGAGTGGTGACTCCTTTTGCATAAAGTCCTTTGATCCGTTTATCTTTTGCTTCAAGTTCAAGAAATTCGTTCAGTGATGTCATACAACCCTGTCCGCGGAATTTCGGTTTCGTGAAAGCCATTCCCAATTCGGGAACATCCCATTTTCTTCCAAAACGTTCCAATGCACAGTGTCCCATCGCTTCTCCTGTATCATCACAAACTGCGACAGCTGAGATGAGTTCGCCTGACTTCGACATTTCAATCAATCTTTCCGGATAATATATATTTTCCATGATATAGGTATAGCCATAGGTTCGATAAGCACATTGAGAGATTTCGATCGCCTGTTTTTTTTGCAGAAGTTCCACATGGAATGGTATTGCCACTCTTTCCTTTTTTGACACAAAAGTCGGCTGTTCGAATGCCTGCATCTCTGATGTATGAAAATATTTCTCAACATGCTTCTGATCCACGAATTTCACAAGGTGGACTTCTTTTCCTCCATATCCCATATTATGAAATGAAAGCTGATCAACACTCCCTTTCATAAGACGAAATCCCAATCCAACCTGTTCATCACCTTCCAATGATTTCTCAGCTGAAAAATTTTTTACCTGGTTTGGGTCAAAAGGCAATCCCTTATCTTTTATGATAACCTTAAATTCTACGGGTGTAAGTTCGCATATTACATCAAAAGTCGCATCTTCATCAGGGAGAAATGCGTGTTTAATGACATTTGTAACTGCTTCTTCAACAGCGATATTAAAGAATGTAATATCCTTCTGAGAGAACTTGGCAAGCCGCGCAAGCTCGTTTATAAACGCCTGTGCTGCCGGCAAATACGCAAGATCAACAGGCAGATGCAAGGTCGATATTTTTTTTAGATCCATGAAACCTCCAGATAGAAAAATCGTTTTCTATAATATTTTAATGTCAAGGTATGTGGTTTCTTTTCCATTCATTCCAGCTTCAGTGTAAGCTGATATGGCAGGTTGATCTCATCGGTTTCCAACTTGGAAATGCTGATGCCAAGTAATCGAATACTACATTTTTTTACGAGTGTTTCATCCAGCAGATCACACACAACATTGAGTATTATATCCTTATCTCTTGTGGATTTTTTAATTGTCCTGCTTCTTGTCGCCTGATAGAAATCCGGATATTTAATTTTAAGTGTGATCGTCCGTCCGGCGACATTATGTTTGCACATTCTTTCTTCAATTTTCTCGGCACATCTCGCAAGATATTCTTTCATCTCATTAATATCATCAATATCTATTGCGAAAGTGTTTTCGTTTCCAATTGATTTAATAACCCGCTCCGGTGTGACCTCTCTTTTATCAATTCCTCTCACAATATAATAGTAATATTTCCCCGCTTTTCCAAAATGACGTATGAGTTCCTCTAATGATTGAGCTTTTAAATCTTTACCTGTATGTATATCGAGCATCTGCATTTTTTTCTCTGTAACTTTTCCTATTCCATAGAATTTTCCGATGGGAAGCCCTTCCAATACTTCTTTTGCTTTATCGGGAGGAATAACTACGAGTCCGTCAGGTTTATCCATATCAGAAGCTACTTTTGCCAGAAACATATTATATGAAACTCCCGCTGAAGCTGTTAATCCCGTTTCTTTAAAGATCCTATTCCTAATATCCTTTGCAATAAGTGTTGCCGATTTCATGCCCTTTTTATTGTAGGTCACATCGAGGTATGCTTCATCAATTGAGACCGGCTCGACAAGATGTGAGTACTCATCAAATATTCCCCTGATCTGTTTTGATATCTTGCTGTATACTTCATACCTACCGTGCACAAAAATTGCATGTGGACAAAGTCTGTAGGCAACAGCACTTGCCATAGCGGAATGGATGCCGTATTTTCGTGCTTCGTATGAGCAGGTGGCGACAACTCCCCTACTGTTCGGATCGCCGCCAACGATCAAAGGTTTCCCTTTATACTGAGAATTATCTCGCACTTCTACTGCTGCAAAAAACGCATCCATGTCAATATGAATTATCTTTCTAATTGATTTCTCGGATTTCATTACACTACCTGCACATGGAATTCATAATTAATTTTTACCTGTTAAATTTTGAGATCCTGAATTTTTTCTGATCATTTAATTTTCTTAATCTTGAGCGCACTCTAAAAAAATTAATTTAATAATCGAGAAACCGTTAAAACGGTTAAGCTTTTTTTTCATTAACCACCAACTTAAGTTGGTGGTTAATAAGAAGTTAGGAACTTACAACCGATTCACTTGTCCTGTTAAATCATTATTCATTTAACTGGGATCGGTTTCAAAATATTTGAAAAACCTTCTAACATATTTCTAATCATAAACTTTTTAGAGT
>JAGHCS010000155.1 GCA_021160355.1 Candidatus Cloacimonadota bacterium | reverse complement strand
GTCCTCCCGATGCATCGGGAGAAAGTCCCGTCGCTGTAGCGAATAGAGTAGCCGATCTTCAGCGCTAAAAATCTCCAGTCACAAATACTTGAATTTGACTCTGGCTGTTAATCCCATCTTCACCGATTGCAATAACTTTCCAATAATAGACTGTATTGGGTTGAAGATCATTGACTGTTGTAGTATACTGAATTTCCGAAGGGTGATATGGCGAAGTAATCGAGTCCAGACTACATGCTGTGATTGATGTAAGCAGGATGATAACTATTAATAACATCCTGTTTCTCTTTTTTCTAAAACAGATCGAACCAACAAACATAAAACCTATGCTCATTGAACCGAATAAAAATGACAATTGATTATTCCGATTTGTATCCTTAAGTACGCCATGTTCAGAGGTTAAAAGCTCCGGATTATCCGAATAGTACACCTCATAATTTGTTGCATTGCCATACCATGTGAGGGTAGCTGATGAGGAATAAATCGCTTCGGCATCGATCGGCGAACTGAGTCGTACTTGATGAAAAAGTTCAGGTAAATTATAGTAATTTTCCCCCTTTTGCAGCTCTTCATCCACGTTCAATTTTACAACTTCAGAGTAGTTATGAAAATTGTATATATAGATTTCTCGATTTTTTAGATCGTAAATATTTGAAAAAACAGTTGGATCAACACCATGCTGATGTGTCTCATCCAGAATAGTTTTGAAAAGTATTGGTGAGATAGAAGAAGCATTTTCAAAGAGGTATGAAGCAACTTTGAACCTGTAGGAATTATACCAGCGGTAATCAGTACTGTCAGAAACGTAGAAATTTGTCATGACTTGGTAATTTCCTTGTCTATTGACGAATACGACATCACGTTCTCCAAATTCGATGATCACTGAGTTGCCAAGACTATCTCCCCACATTGAGTGACCATCCCAGTGGGAAGTATAATAGGTTGAGTAGAGGTCGATAACTTCTTGCACTGTTGCACATTCTTCCAGAGCTTTTTCGCATAACTCACCCTGTATTGTAGGCTTTTGAAAATAATTAGCCACATCATATCTTTCGGGCAACGAAGCACCATCATACCACAAACCATACTCATTGATGCCACCAACATTTTGAAATCCTTGCGATACCTGATAACCAAAATAAATTCGTCCATTTTTTCCTTCTGAAGCTGGAATTACTTTAATTCTCGTATTGATATTATGCCAATCCTTGTTCGTTCCTCCTAGAATTATATCATCTTCGGCAGCACTTATTACCGTACACGCTTCGAGAGGTAATAAGTTGTATAAGCAAAGAATTCCCACTATCATTAAGAAATACTTTCTCATAATTTACCTCCTGTATGAACAAATGCAATATTGATTAAAAAGGAGAGTGTCTGATTTTTCAGATCTGCTTCATCATCGTTTGTATCGAAGTTAAGAAGTCCCTGTTCGTAACGAATTTCAAAGGCAAATTTTCCTAAGCCAACCTCAAACCCAGCAATAACACCTGCATCAAATCCTCTGATATTGTCCAGTACACCCACATCGTTCATAGCGAGTGCTTTCAGACTTAATCCAGGTCCGCATAATCCGCTTAAGTGAAAATTTCCAGTTTGTATAAGTCGGTATTTAAGCAATATTGGCATTTCGACATAAACGAAAATGTTGTACTGTTCAATATCCCCGACAGTATTTATCTTACTGCCCTTTGTGGCAAGCATGATTTCGGGTTGTATGTAGAGCTTACCTCCAATTTTATAGGAAGTGTAGCCTACAATTGTAAATCCCGGAACATTACTCACTCCTTTTCCCGGAAGGTTTTTACCTCCAAAGGTTGATGAGTTGTATCCGATTTTCATTCCAATATCCGTGATCATGCCAGCATGAAGACTCAACGAAATGATCATAACAAGAATGACAGTAATTGTAATTTTTTTCATGAAATCTCCTATAGTATTATTTTATTTGTTTATGAATCCAATTATATATGAGATCGAGAACAAGAGGTGATATTGTCTCTTCAATTAATCTATATTCTTCAGGGCTTCCGGTCTGGGCAGTCTGGAAATAGTGATTCTCTCCGGGTATTATTCTCACTTCATAGTTTTTATTGCCGCTCTTCATAAGTGCATTTTTAACTGCTTCTGCATTTCCTTCGGGAGGAACCTGCATATCCTTTTCGCCGAATAAAGCTAATACAGGGCAGGTTATTTTCTGCAACGTTTTTGCAGGATCATATGTAATGTTGTATTTGAACCAGGGTGACAGAAATCTCTGAATTGCTGATCTTCGATTATTTTCAGGGATACTCGGATCGAGTTCAAGATAGAGTTTGTCGATCTTTGCTGCTGCCTTATCGTTGCTTTCCTCTTCCATAATAATTTTGAGAACTCTTTTCTGAAAATCCAATTTTTTATCGATTTCATCATCAGTAGCACCAAAAGCTCTGCTCAGGGATTCTTCAAACTGCAGATTATACTCGAAGCCATTAAGCCCCGGGGTTCCCATCATGATAATGCATGAAAGGCTGTCATCTTGGGCAGCTACAAGAGATGCAATGATACCTCCCTCGCTGTGACCAATAAGTCCAATATTCTTAACTTCAGGTATTGATCGAAGAAACGCAACTGCATTTCTCACATCCTGAGCAAAGGTTTCTGCAGTTGCCCGAGTTCTATCACCCTTTGAACTCCCGATACCTCGCTCATCATATCGCAAAACAGCAATCCCGTTGCAAGTGAGAAAATCTGCTATTACCAAGAATGGGCGATGCCCGAAAAATGTGTTGTCTCTTTCGTGAGAACCTACTCCCGGTATCAGAATGACAGCAGGGAAGGTGTTTAGATTTTTCGGAGTGGTCAAAGTGCCGACAATATGAACTTCATCATTATCAAATGAAACCTCTTCTTCATCATAGGGGAACGGCGCTTGCGGTGTTTGAGGTCTTCTAGGAGTGGAGATTTTTTTTACTTTTACCATATTTAAAGACATTGATCTTCCTGCTTGGTCCCATGTTCCAACAAGTTGAGCATTCTTGAAAGAACCCTTGAAATTGCATTTGATTTGTTCGAATTCTAATGAAATGTCAGGATAAGCAAATTCTATGGAATTAGCAGAAAATATTTTGTCTGATTGATCTGGAAAAATAACTTCAGCGTGAAACTCCTTATCTGAAGAAATAACGAAAACGATCCTGTAACTGAATCCTGGAAATTGCACGGTGCCTTCCCATGTTCCTGAAATATTCTGAACAATTGTTCTTTGAGTACAACTTATTATAATACTAATAAGAACAAGAAAAGTAATTGGTGCAAGAATTTTTTTCAGACGGTCTATCACAATTTTTCATTCCATGCAATAACAGAAGCGGGAAGAATATGAGCAAAATATAAAAGACTTATAGCAAGGACTGCATCTATTTGACCGAGTCCGGAGAGGATAAATATGTAGATTATCACAAGTGTTACGATTGCAAACAAGCTGTATGAAATATTGGTTGCATGCAGTACCTCATGGATTTCGCGTTCATCAAGTTTCTTTGATGAGGAATGTGTTATTTTCCATATAGAGGATTTTATAAAAGCAGTCCGGAAAGTTAACACTATTAATATGATTGGAATAATCTCCAACACTAAATAGATTGTCTCAATAACTTGTAATTTAATAAGGTAAAACAGGACAAGCATCGCTAGAATACCAATATAATTTAGTATCACAGCCAGTCTTCTTTTTTGTTGAATTTTGTTCATTTATACTCCTCGTTTAAGGTCGCGCAGTTCTTCGCTAAGAGGTTTCATCGGTTTGGTGGAGAAAATAAATTCAACGGGGAGATCAAAGCATTCGCTGATACGGAATGCAAGATCAAGACTTGGATTGTACTCCTCACGTTCGAGGTAACCCACAGTCTGAAAATTTACTCCAATTTTATCAGCAAGTTCTTTTCTAGAGAGACCTCGCTCTTTTCGTAAAACTGCAATTCGATTATACATCGTTCTAATTTCCATGGTGCAAAAAAAAATGAATGTGTATAGTATGTCAAGTAAAATGTTGTAAATATACAACAAAATGTTTTAAAAAGTTGTCAAAAGTATGCGTGAAAGAGCTAACAGAGCTACATGAAGTATGATTTATTTTTAAGATACATTTGTATGAACAGGTGACTCACAACAAAAAAGCCGGCATAGAACCGGCTTCACAATCATCATCATATTTGCGTACATTTATTTCAGGAGTATCATCTTTTTTATAGGAGATATGTTAATATTCAATTTGTAGAGATATACTCCGCTCGAAACAGGTTGGTTGTATTCATTCATTCCATCCCACTTAACCGAGCCCTCAATACCACAGAAAGATAGAGGTATGGTTTTTACTTTTTCGCCTTTGAGATTGTATATCTCCAATTCTGTGCCGGTTATATCTTTTGGTAAAATTTGAAAATTAATTATTGTACAAGGACTGAAAGGATTTGGATAGTTTTGAAATAGGACGATTTCCGAATTTTGTAGTGACGTGTGGTCATCTATAGAAACCCACGCACCGGATCCACTTCCACCATAAGCGCCCATATCATTGGTAAGTGTTCCCATTGCCGGATATAATGCAAAACCAGGATCCTGTGGATTCTCAGGATCAAAATATACAATATCAGGATTGCCAGCATCCACGCATGGAGAGCTCGCAGTTAAGTGATACAGAGTGTCAGCAAATAGGGGATCTTCATTAATATTGCCCTCTCCGGTAAATTCACCCTCCACATCACAATAGGTGAATGATGACGTGCTACCACCGAATATCTGTCCTGCTGAATTTTGGGTATTACCCCATATGATATTATTACGCGCAGTTACGATACTGCTATATAATCTGAGTCCTCCTCCGGTAGTACCGGAATGGTTCGCTACGATGGTGTTGTTCTCAATAATGATCGGTTCAGTGTCATTGCCGATCGTATAGAATCCACCTCCACCATATGAAGTGCCTGCTATATTATTAGCAACGATATTGTTTTTGATAATTGCTCCCGAGTAATCCACGACAATTCCTGCACCGTAACCTGCCTGGTTTGATGTAATGATATTATTGGAAATTTTCGGATTCCCCCTGAAGCAGAGTAAGCCGCCGCCGGAAATACCATCATAATTTCCAACATTGCTCACAGTATTTATTGTGATCAGATTATGCCTGATAGTTGGGGAAGCCATATACATAAAAATACCTCCTCCGCTGTACCATGTCAATTGGGGATATTGAGGATCGACCCACTCTGTACCGCTTCCACCTGTGACCGTAAATCCTTGCAGGATAGCCAATTCAGATTCGCTGCTGCTAAATGTGACCGTGCTTGCATTTTGGGGATTTGCAGCATTGCTGCCATCAATAATTGTTTCATGAATATAGTGAACTTCGTGGTCCAAGAGGTAATAGCTTGTCAGCAGGATGTTTTTTCCAAAAAAATCAATGTTTTCGTAATAAGTGCCCGGAGCAACGAGTATAGTATCACCATCAGAAGCCATAATAATGCCGAGTTGTATTGTGGCATAATCATCCGGAATCGATATGATCTCCCCTGAAAGTGGCAGCGTTATGCAAAGTAGTATAATGCATATAACAATTTTTTTTAATTTCATTTTATCAGACCTCCATTATTTTATCTGCCTAATCTTTTGATATATGTATCTACATAATAATCATACACATCTTCTGTAATCTCATTATAGCGTATCATATTAATAATGATCGCGACATAGGATATATTAAAGCTCCATGCTTCATACCATGGATTAGCGATTTCTGCAGTGATACTTCCATCCGATATTCCTTCTTCATACAGCAGGATCAAGGTCTGCTGGATACGCTGGCGAGTCGGTTTTGCTAAATCTCTGATCTCTTTAGGTGCAGGTGTACTTCTAGGTTTTTCACCCATAGAAAATGCGATGATCTCAGCATACAGGGGATTTTCATAGAAGTAGTCAAGAAGGGATGAATAGTAGTAACGTAGCTTTTCCAATCCTGAAAGTTCACTTATTATCGGCGTCATCTTTTCTGTATCGAAGAAATCGAGAAAATTATTTGTATATTCAATCCATAGAACATTGCAAATATCATTTTTGGATTTATAATAATAATAAATATTTCCTACCGCAATACCGAGTTTCTTCGCGATCCCTCTCAGAGTTGTTTTAAGAATTCCCTTTTCGAGGAACTGTTTTTTTACCTCTGTGATAATAGTCTCTTTAATAAGCTGCTGCTTCATTTCTTTTATCATAGTATTTCCTTTCTTTCATATTATACATGTACTAAAATTAACCGATTAATTTAAGAAACATACTATTCATATAAACTCTATACTATTGAGTTGTTTGTTTTTATGAAAAAATGTTTGTCAAGTATTATTTTTAGTACATGTACAAAAACGGCAAAATAATTTCTTCCTAGATCTCTTAATTAAATGATACTCCAGATATCTATCTCGCGTTTGGTATACGTAGTATAAAAGCTGTCCCTTGCGGTTTGTTGTTCTCGATTGAAATCTCTCTACCACATTGCTTCACAAATTCATTTGCGATAAACAATCCGATACCTGCTTTTCCACTCTTGCCGAAGATATATTCTTCTTTAAATACATCCTGCTTAATCTTGTCTGGAATACCTATTCCATAGTCTATAATCTTAAGTATGCACTTATCATCTATTGAGTTTATTTTTATATCGATCTTGGTTGTTCCG
>JAGHCS010000007.1 GCA_021160355.1 Candidatus Cloacimonadota bacterium | reverse complement strand
CAGAAGGATTTGCCACCTACTCCGAAGCCCTGTATGTCGAGGGTACAGATGGATATGATGCGATGTGCGATTATGTACAGTCTTCATATCATAACTATTATCTGAGCTGGGCAGGAAGCACTCCCCACACGACCTATGATCCTTCATATCTCAACTATTTCTCGCCTGCAACCTACGAAAAACCGGCATCCTTCCTGCATATGATCCGACTCGCTGTTGGTGACAGCACATTTTTTGATATAAATCAAACCTATTTCCAGCAGTACCATAGCGGCTGCGTTGTCACTGATGATTTTCAGTCTGTGTGCGAAGATATTTCCGGACGTGATTTTGATAATTACTTTAACGCATGGATATACGGAAGCGGTGTTCCGAGTTTTGAATATGCTTTTCTGAAAGGAGTCGATGGCTCCCGCGATCCAAACTTGATCATGATAAGCAGATCGACATCTCCCACAGCAAGCCAATTTTATATGACTATCCCGTTCGGAGTTAACACCTCATCCGGCACAGAAACGATCCTTGTGGAAACAGAACCCGAATTCACCTATTCTGAATATTCTATTGGTGATGAAATTCTGAGCATTGAATTCGATCCCGATTCATGGATACTGGACAGGGGCTGTACCTATATCGTTCCTGAACTCACCTCTGCTCTTGCTGGAAACAGTATGGTATCCCTTATGTGGGAAGAGTTCCCCGATGTGGTCTCTCAGGGAATGTTTAATATTTATAGAAGCGAAAATCTCAGTAACGACTTCGTGATCATCGCAAATGTACCTGGAGATCAGCTGGATTATGTGGACACTGATGTCGTGAATGGTACTACATACTATTATAAGATTTCTTATGGTGTAATTTCCGGTTATTTTTCGGGGGAAACAGAGCATTCGAACATCCTTTCTGCCACTCCGCTCAACTTCCCCATGGATCAGGGAATTCTTGTGGTCGATGAAACGAAGAACGGCTCCGGCGGACCCACTACACCGGCAGACAGCACAGTAGACAATTTTTATGCTAATGCGCTTACACACTTCCAGATAACTCAGTACGATTATGCAGATGAAGGAGAGCCGGACTTGAGTTTTCTTGCAAATTACTCTACCATCATATGGCATGACGAGGACATGAACGAAAAATTCGTAGCAGATAATATCCAGAATCTCAATGCGATGCTCCTGAGCGGAGGACATGTACTCATCTGCGGATGGAAGACCGCTGATTACATTCCCGAATCTTTTTTGCAGACCTATTACGGATTTGGAGATGCTATTATTATCAATGATCTTGATTTTCTTGGAGCGTTGGGACAAGATGGCTACCCATACATCGATGTAGACGGCACGATCCTTCCTCCGTGGAATGACAAGTGGAATTTCATTGTCGAATTTCCTGGAGCTCCGATAGACAATACACTTTATACTTATAATTCCGATTCCGGCACAAACACAGGAAAGGTCGTGGGCTTGGTCGATAATAAACAGGGCAAAGCAGCAGTCATGCTGGGATTCCCGCTCTTTTTCATGGAACTACCAACTGTGCAGGAATTTCTTACTGCACTCATGGTTGATTTTGGAGAATGCGTTTCCGCAGATGATGAACCACAGCAGCCCCAACTCGTTATCACAATTTCACCAAATCCTTTCACGACCTCGACAACAATTTCATTTAATGCAACCACCCGTCTTCACTCCGTTACGCCGCGGCAGGCGAATTTTCACAAATTAACTCAAATTAAAATTTACAATATAAAAGGTCAGGAAGTCACGATCTTAACAGATAACCATTTTGAAAATGGTTCACATACAGTAACCTGGAACGGTAAAGACAGCAACGATAAATCAGTTGCATCAGGAATATACTTCTTTAAAATTACAGCAGGTAAAGAAACAGCTATGAAAAAAATGTTGCTTCTCCAGTAGAATTCTGATTTCTTTGTCTCATCCTTTTAACCCCTCTCTTTAATTTAAGAGAGGGGGTGGGGTGAGTTCGAATGAGGTAGTATAATATGAAAAAATATAATTTTCTTTTTTTTACTTTTTGCTTTTTGCTTTCTGCTTTTTCCATTGCGAACGCAATAGAAGTCGGCGGTCACATCACAGGAGACACAACCTGGAGTCCGGATAATAACCCTTACCTGGTTACAGAAATCTTATATGTTGATGCAGGTGTAACTTTAACAATTTTACCTGGAACGGAAGTAAAAGTAAACGGGGCATCTTGTACAAGCTGGCAAGAATTTAACCAGAATTTCTGGCTTTATGGTGGTGTTTCTATAGCTAAGATGATCCAAGTTGACGGCAAGATAATTGCTGAAGGAACAGAACAGGACAGTATCGTTTTTACAAGAATGCAGGATGATCCTGATTTTTATTGGGGTTGTATTTATATAACTGAGCAAAGTGAAATGCCTATATTCAAATATTGCAGATTTGAATATTCTGCGGGTATAGGAATTGCAGTGGGTAATACAGCCAGAGGGGGAATTTCTATACGTAATGGTACCGGATTATTAGTAAATTGTACATTCATTAATAATGGAATTGGAATATCTGCATATTATAATTTAACACGAAATATTGAAGTATCCGGTTGTTATTTTTCTTATGATGATAATATTAATAATTTTGTCGAGAATATTTGGGGTAGAATACATTTAAGCATCTTCAGGCCGGAAGCTAATTATAAACCAGCTCTATTAGCTAATAATGTATTTATTAATAATCGTGTTATAAATGCAAAGTCTATATTTTATGTAGATAATTATAATACTAATTGTATAAAGGTTTTAACTGGATATGATGATAATACATCATATTTTTACAATAATGAATTTACTAATTGTGAAACAGGGATTAAAGGTATTGAAAATAGCTACCTCTACATCAAGAACAATCGTTTCATAGGTGGTTCTTATGGTGTAGATATAGATTATGCTTATGTTGATATTTCGGATAATTATTTTGAAGGATGTGACGTATACACAGAATTCGCAACAGGTTTGATATGGAATAATATTTCAAATAATGGTGAGTTTTGGACACCTGGAGAAATAGAAATCTATAATGATATATGTTATAATAGCGAAGGATATGGATTAAAGGTGGGATATAATCAATACTGTGTTAACAATATTTCTATAAATAATAAATACGATATTTGGAGTGCTACAGTATCTTATGAAAATTGCATAATAATTAACAATGAAGAATTAACACAACATATCATAAATGGCAATCCTGTTTTCCGAAACTGTATTATAGATTTCCCGTTGGAATATCCCTTAATCGATGGGGGAGGCAATATCTGGGTGGATTCTCTGCAAGCACAACAGATATTCGAGGATATCGGGAATGGAGACTTTCATCTAATAGAAGGCAGTATCGCCATAGATGCAGGATTTGACACACTTGGATATTACTATCCCTTTGATATGGAATATCACACAAGAGTATGGGATGGAGCCGGTAACGGAAGTGCAATTATAGATATTGGACCTTATGAGTTTGGAGCACCTTCCCTGGGTGGCATACAGGGTAATACTTATGATCCCATAACCTGTGATCCCGTTGATTATGTTCTGCTTAAAATTAATAACCAACCAGGTGAATTCACTTTCTCAGACAGCACAGGAAATTTCCAATACAAACTTCCTGCTGGAATTTACGATATTTATGCAGAAAGAGTTTTCTATGAGGATGTTATAGAATATAATATCGAGGTTATCGATGGACAATTCACACAAATCTCTATTCCGATGACTGAAACTTTTGATGTGCATGAGCACGAGATAATTCCTGCGATGAATGATTTCAATTTGTCCAATTACCCCAATCCCTTCTCCACCTCAACAACAATTTCATTCACTGTAAAATTCGATTCACACACTTCATCGCAGATAAAGATTTACAACATCAAAGGACAGTTAGTGAGAGAATTTCTCCTTGTCTCCCCCTCT
>JAGHCS010000095.1 GCA_021160355.1 Candidatus Cloacimonadota bacterium | reverse complement strand
TTATAATATTATTCATCTTCGCAATTATACTAGTTCGCTACTCCAAATTTTTCATTTTTTCTCCAATTTTATTTTTAACAAAATATTTCACCTAAAACATGTATCCTCGAAATAGTTCATGAATACTCCCGATTGGGGAATGTATACAAATTCTTTCGTAATTATGATATTAATCATCTTGTAAAAATAGTTAATTCAGCTTAATTTCCTGTCAAGAAGTATACTTTTCACTCATCCTCTCGTTACCAAGCCCCTGCTTGGTTACGCACTAATACAGAGGGGCTACCAAGCTGGGGCTTAGTAGCCAGATGGTGGGTGTTGGGGGCTTAGTTTGCTCGTTCCCAAGTTGGACTTGGGTACGAGGTTAAGGATGGAACTTTTCACTATTCATCATTCATCAAAATTTATTTCCGAATATTCAATTTTCTCGATCCAGCCAGGAATACTGAATCTTAAAATCCAGCAGAATATATAAAACATAAGTAATGGGATAAATGAAAAGACAGACCTGTAGATACTTTTATACGTAATCATATATATCAGGATCGCCGGGACAACAACCATAATTCCGAAAGTTATGATCCATTTCCACTTTTTTAATTCAATAAGTGTTTTGATCAGATAGGGGGTATAAATAATTGCGGTAACAGTTAGAATTATTGATACAATAAAGTAGCCGATTATGGGATAACCTACATAAAGAACAACAGACGAACCTGCATACGTTAAAGTATGATGGAGTCTTATCATTATCAGTTTTTGTCTCTGATTATCGGCGTTTTTTTGGTTTTCCATTTATTTCAACCTTGTGATTATTTTCCTATATATAAAGTTCACTGGTATAATTGTGTAAATAGTTGATTTATTACTTTCTGTATTCATAAAAATCCTAATTGATTTTCTAAGTGAGTAATCGCTTATTGTCCTGTCAAGAAGTTTGTCTGTTCCCTCATCCTCTCGTATCCATCCACTGACTGGCGGATTTGATACGCACATGCTGGGCTACCAAGCAGGGGCTTAGTAGCCAGAGGGTGGTTTAAGGTTTAGTAGCCAGAAGTAGCCACAAAAGAAGACCTCCGAGCAGAACTCAAAGGTCTTCATTATATTCGTTTTAATTAGTTTTTACATTTTCTGATAATCAGAATATTTCTTTTTAAATTTATCCACCATATACTTCGAGATTAAAAACACCTGCGGGGAATCATCCTGCTTTGCATAATACTGCTTATCGTCTTTTTCGACGAATCGGCATACATATTCAGTTCCGCTCAGCGGTCGAATATCCAAAATAACATCCGGATTATTCCAATCAAGTTCTACCGGCTCATCCTGGAATCCGGAAGCGCGCAAAGGTGAGAAAACTCTTATGATCGAGAAAAGCTTATTCTGATGCAGTTCCATATACTCATCATCCTGAACTATTGACCACAGTGTATCGATAAGTGTGTACACGACAGTTGTATCTCCCCATGCAACCTCGACTTGCTGAATGTCATTTTCGGGAATGTTCACAATTGCTTTATCCCTCCACTGATCAATAGGATGATTGAAGGTATAGGTAAGATTTCCATGAACTGCAAAAACTTTATCTGAACCTGCTTCTCTGATATAAGTGTTCATATTTGACTGATCTGTTTTGCCAAGAAAGAAATGGAGCACCAATTCGTCTTCTTTATAGACCTTGATGTCTCGACCGGTTTCCTCAGTCACCTCAAAGATGTTCTGCTTCTCAGGATTTTCTGAGACTATAGTAACGAAGTTCATATCAGTGAGTGTTTTTAAGAGCCGCTCGACCATTTTCTCATCAGCAGTATATTCAATAGGTGAGCTGATCTCCCAGACGTCATCTCTTTCGAGAATAATATCATTTTCTCCAGTAGGACTTGTGATCTCAATTTTTGTGACACCCTCTGAGGTGAATCCTGCAAATCCGGAGCCTTCGCCCCGTTCAAGTTTCGGTTCAAAGCCCTTTATCACGAAATATAAGATTGCGAGTACAACAACAATGACTATGAGCCAGACCAATGATTTCTTCATTTGAGTTCCTCCTGATAAATACTGAATTTTCCCTTTTTCATCTTACACCCCCATATAACGTTGAATTCGTGCATATCGAGCTTTTTTGATACGCCAGAAAAGAACACCGATCAGGATCACAAGAATGGGAGGAAGCAGCACTGCGATGAATTTTATCGTTCCCTTTGAACCGTCAGACACTTCTTTGAGCTGTCGGGCAGCAATATTTTTAGAGCGAATCTCAATAAGTCCTTTTTCCTGAGCCATCCAGTCAACAGCGTTTGCAAAGAATGTCGCATTATTCTGGTTTGCAAAATCATCCTGTACAAAGCTTGCGTTGCCGACAGCAAGGATACGTGATGAAGCACCACTCTTCATAAAACCGGATGTGTCGATAGTGTCAGGCAATGTTTTGTCTGCGAAGTAGCTGTTGTATTTTCCTATCAGGATCGCAGCGACTGGCAAATGAGATCTATTATACTGATTCATAGGAATCTTATATTGAAGATTAATATTCAGGGTTCCGACCTGAGTTCCGCATCGCTCCGAAGTGCGCGCAAGCCATGTCACATCCAAGCTGTCATCCATACCGATGTCTGTATCAACAGAACTCGCAAACGCCATCATGACTGATTTGAGGTCTTTTACTATGATATTTTCCCTGTTCAGATTTACCAGATCAAGTATAAATGGGTATTGAATATAGCTGATGCTGTACCCGCCCTGATATTGCTGGCGCACCTGAATAGATGAAGATTTTATATCGAAAACAAGATTCCTTTTAATCTCAAATCCGTAGTGCTTGAACCAGTCATTCATGTCATTTTCATAGAAAGTTGCATGAGCTGTATTGATATCTGCCTGAATATTATCAATAAGGAACATTACTTTATTTCCATCCATAATGAATTGATCGATGAGATATTTCTCATCATCAGGAATCAAGGTTTTGGGACCTGCAATCACAAGTATTTCGGTATCATCCAATCCTTTCGGGTCTTCTTTGAGATTTACAGGTTTCAAATTATAGTTCGCCTGAAGCATCTGCTGGATCGTCTGCATCTTATCAGGAAAGAGGATTTCATCATGTCCTTGCAGAAATGCAACAGTAGGGAGTGCCACTTTGATCAGCTTGTTCATCTTCGAAGCGATCTCATACTCCAGGTTTTTGGTATCCTGCACTATAGGAAGCACTTCCGACTTATCTTCATACATGAAGACCATTCCCATCACGACTTTTTTTATCTGTATCTGGTCGTTCTCGATGGTATTGAGCTGAATTTCAGGTATGCCGAAATTTCGTGCATCCAGCGCCAGATTCTCTTCATCTTCAGCTTTGACAAATTCAAATTGGAAATATCTGCTTGCGTATGCTTTGAATTCTTCGAGTTTATCTTTCACATCCCTACGAATATTATTATAGGGATAAGGAATATCATTAGAAAAGTAACATTTTATGGTAAATTTATCATCGAGATTTCTTACCAGTTCTTTACTATAACTTGAGATAGAAAATCGTCTGTCTGCGGTGAGGTCTAATCTTGTAAAAAGGTAGAGAGAGATGAGATTAATAAGAACCACGATCACGAACACTAAAATTATTTTTGTTGTATTGTTTAATTTTTCCATGATGTGCTCCTTTCTAAGTTGAGAGATATTTTCGTTTGGTGAGTGAATTCCAGGCAAAGAAGAGAAATACAAAGATCAGTGAGAGGTAGTAAATGATATCCCGTGAGTCGATCACACCGCGTGCGATGTTCTGAAAATGATAATCAACACTGATGTATTGAAGAATAGAACCAAGCCATGTGGGAATGAAATACATGAATTTATCAAGTAAGTATAGTACCATTATGATGAAGAATGAAACAATGAAGGATACGATCTGGTTCTTTGAGATCGTGCTCGCAAAAATGCCGATCGATGCATATGCGGATCCCATAAAGAGCAGACCAATATAACCCGCAACGATCACTCCACCGTCCGGTTTGCCGAGAATGAGAAGTATGATTACATATATAATTGTTGAGAAAATAGTTGCAACAAGAAGGGAAAATGCAGCAAAGAATTTGCCTAGTACGATTTCTGAATCCTTCACTGGAGATGTACATATAAGCTCGATCGTACCTGAGCGTTTCTCTTCCGAGATCGAGCGCATAGTTACTGCCGGAATAAAGAAAATGAAAATAAGCGGAGTAAGTGCAAAGATATTTCGCATGGTCGCTTCATTTACGAGAAACAATTCAGAACCGAAAAACCAGCCGGTAATTAGCAGGAAAATGGTCATGAGGATGTAGGCAACAGGAGTGAAAAAGTAGCTTTTGATCTCGCGTTTTGCAATGGTTATGATGTTATGCATGAGCGACCTCCTCTCCTTTTTCCGTCAGTTGTCTGAAAATATCCTCCAGACTATGCTGTTCTGTTCTCATTTCAAGAATTGTCCAGTCCTTGTTCTTCTTAATGAAATTATATAATTCCGGACGGATATCCATATCTTTGGAATAATTAATGAAAAATTTGGTTATCATATCTTCTTCGTGTTTGCTGAAAAGCTGCAAACTCTCCACACCTTTTATCGCTTCAAACTCAGGAAGTATATCAGCATCTTTTTTAGATTGAATTTCAAAATAGATCCTGTTCTGATTGTGGAAGGAACTCTGAATTTCTTCAAGCGAGGCATCAGCAACGATTTTTCCTCTGTCAATAATGATTACACGTTCGCAAATCGCTTCTACTTCACTGAGAATATGAGTGGAAACCAACACTGTTTTTTCTTTTCCAAGCTGTTTGATGAGCGAACGTATTTCAGCGATCTGGTTGGGATCGAGTCCGGAAGTGGGCTCGTCGAGGATAAGTATTTCCGGATCGTGTATAAGCGCAGCAGCAAGTCCAACACGCTGCCTGTATCCCTTTGATAATTCGCCGATCTCTTTTCCTACAACTTCTTCTAAACCGCAAGAATCGATCATTTCTTTTACTCGTCTGTTCACGGAATCTTTGGGAATATCGCGCAGTTCTGCAATGAAATAGAGAAAATCAACGACATTCATTTCTGTGTAAATGGGACAGCCCTCCGGCAGGTATCCAATCATTTTGCGGATTTCGACCGAGTTCTGATAGATGTTCTTTTCATCTATGAACACAGTTCCTTCTGTGGGAGGCATAAAGCAGGTCATCATTTTGAGAGTGGTTGTTTTTCCCGCGCCATTTGGACCGAGAATTCCGATGATCCCGCTCTTTGGTATGGTGAATGAGATGTTATCCACCGCACGCAAATGTCCGTAATCCTTAGTAAGATTTTGAACCTTGATCATAACAAATGAAATCTCCTTATATTGATTTTTGTATATAATAGGGGAAAAAAATTCAAATGTCAAATCGTCCGTCAAGGATAAATTAAAATCGGTTAAAAAGTTTGAAAGTTAAAAGGTTTGAAGGTTTGAAAGTTGGGAAGTTAGAAGGTTAGAAGGTTTGAAAGTTGGGAAGTTAGAAGGTTAGAAAGTTAGAAGGTTGAAAGATTTGAAAGTTTTGATCTGTCTCCATTTCATTACGATAGGAATTATCTTGTCACAAGTTTCCCTGGAGGAAGAGCTTATGACAAGTAATTCGATTAGTAGCAGTCACTTAAGACATGCTCTCCGACATGTCTCAAGTATCTTGAAAACCATTGTGAAGGTCTATCGCCAGTGAGGGAAACAGACCATTTGCAGGATTATCAATCTGATTTGTATAAAAAATTATCTCATCAACACCATTTTCCTGACAGATTCCTCATCACCTGCTTTCATTTTTAGGAAATACATTCCTGATGGCATATCCTGACAATCCCATTCAACAGTATGATCACCAGCTTGAATATTTTCATCAAATAATGTTTCAACTAATTGCCCTTTGAGATTATATACTTCTAACTTTACAAGAGCCGCTTCTTTCATCGAATATTGTATTGTTGTAATGGTTCTGACAGGATTGGGATAATGAGATATTGCATAAATATCATACCCAATCTCAGGATCAGATGAAACATTATCCCCAATTTTTGCAACAAAAATATCATTACTTCCACTGCTTACTACAGAATTCGTACCAAAATAAGCGGTTCCCTGGAAGAATCCAGTCACACAACAATTCTCATCATTATCAAGACCAATTCCATGACCTTCGCACCAGCCAGTTCCCCCTGCATCTGCTGCCCATAGCCAGGTGCCATCATCACCAAGCTTTGCGACACACACATCATACGAACCGCTGCTTGTAATGCTGCCGGCACCAAAATAAGCGGTATCTTTAAAATAACCTGTTATGTAAGAATTCCCTGCAATATCAGTCGAAATATCATAACCATAATCCTTTTGCACTCCCCCTGCCTGACTTGCCCATTGCCAGTTTCCTGTTTGATCGAGTTTTGCAACGAAAATATCATAATCTCCTAAGCTAGTAAGATACGAATATCCAAACAATGCTGTCGATTTAAAACTGCCTACAACATAAGGATTTCCTGATCCGTCGAGAGTAATATTCTCAACATAATCCGTTTCTGTGCTTCCTGCGCCAGATGCCCATTGCCAGATTCTGTCTGCATTTAGCTTTGCAGTAAAAATGTCAGATCTCCACCCATTGCTGGATATTGAATGTGTTCCAAAGGTAGCTGTATTTGAAAACATTCCTGTTACATAACAGTTGCCCGCTGCATCTACAGCTACTCCACGACCGCCAGTTTCACTGGTTGAGCCGCCTGCACCCTCAGCCCACTGCCAATGACCATTCTGGTTAAGCTTTGCTACGAAGACATCATTGAGACCTGAACTGGTAATAGAATGAGTACCAAAAGTCACAGTATCCCAAAATTCACCAGTTACATATACATTAGAATCATCATCAACAGCAATACCTCTACCTGCATCACCCATAGGACCACCTGCACTTCTTGCCCACAGCCAATTCCCATCGGGATCAAGCTTTGCCACAAACACGTCATATTCACCATTGCTGAAGAGAGGAAATGAACCGAAATCAACGTTTCCTTTAAATTGTCCGGTGACATAAATATTTCCTGATGCATCACCGGTGATCCCATTTCCGATATCAGCAGAAGTTCCTGGTCCGCTTCCTGCACTTTTTGCCCATGCCCAGTTCCCGTCGGAATCGAGTTTTGCTATGAAGACATCATCCCAGCCATTACTCGTCAGGGTATAAGAACCGAAGTGGGTCGTTCCTCTAAATTTACCTGTGACATAGCAGTTATTGTCACCGTCAACATAAATCCTGTTAGCTTGATCGGAATCAGAACCGCCTGCCTGATATGCCCACTGCCATCCGGGAGCTTGAGCATATGCGTTGATTGATAAAATTAACAATATGAAAAAAAATAATCCCGCTATTATTCTAACTCTGTTCTTTTTAACCATGTACTTCTCCCTGAATATTTAATCCCAATCATCCAATGCGAGAAGCATTAAATTCCCCAATAAAAAAGTCAATATTATTGGGAATTTTAAATTTTTCTATTCAAACATCTCTTTTTGTTTTTTTGCATTCTTCCCGGTTAGGTCAATGCCAAAATGCTTATATGCTTTTTCTGTTACTTCTCTCCCGCGAAGTGTTCTTTTCAGAAATCCTTTTTGCAGCAAATAGGGTTCGTATATTTCCTCTAT
>JAGHCS010000166.1 GCA_021160355.1 Candidatus Cloacimonadota bacterium | reverse complement strand
TCACACCCTTTACTGTATAATCTGCATTTTCGAGCTTCTCAAATATTACTTCAGCTTCTTCTTTTGTATTCAGTTTTATAATTTTATTCTCATATTTTTTCAACTGAGCTTTGAATTCGATATCCTTTTTCAGATCAGCTTCAATAGTCCAGTATTCCTGTGGTATAAAATCTCTTACCTCTTTTTCTCGTTCACATATCAGGCGCAGGGCAACAGTTTGGACTCTCCCTGCAGACAGATTTTTCATGATGATCTTCCACAGTATGGGGCTTACTTTGTAACCGACAATCCTGTCGAGAATTCGGCGTGTCTGTTGGGCATCGACCTTGTTATCATCAACATGAGTAGGTTTCTCAATTGCTTCAATAATTGCATCTCGTGTAATTTCGTTGAAAACGATCCTGTAGATATCTTTTTCAGGAATAGTATTTTTCAATATCTCTTTGAGATGCCATGCAATTGCTTCACCTTCGCGGTCATTATCTGATGCAAGATAGATATTATCGCTCTCTTTTGCAGCTTTTTTTATATTATTGACTACTTTAGATTTCTTGGGATCCAAAACATAAGTCGGTTTAAAATTATCTTTCAGATTGATTCCGAATTCCTTTTGAGGTAAGTCGCGAATATGCCCCATGGAAGCAAGAATCTGAAAATCTTTTCCAAGGTATTGACTTATTGTTTTTGATTTGGTTGGAGATTCAACAATGAGTAAATTTTTTGCCATAACTAATTTCCAATCTATCCTTTCTTTCCGCAGCAGTGCTTAAATTTTTTACCGCTTCCGCAGGGACATGGATCATTTCTTCCTACTTTTTCTGCATCTCTTCTCATAGGTTGAAGCTTTTGTCCTTCTGGCTGCTGCTGAGTTTGATGCTGCTCTTGCGGTATACGCTGCATTTGTTCTCGTTGCGCTTGTGTATGGGACGCTGCGTGATCAAATGCATTTCTTTCTTTATGAGAAAGCTGCAAATCCTTCACCCTGTCCTGCACCTGATAATAGAGTGCCGGATAAAGAGTGAAAACATTTTTTATTACTTTTTCTTTTATAATATCTATCAAATTAAGAAAGAGTTGATAACTTTCTTTTTTATATTCTATGAGAGGATCCTTCTGTCCGTAGGCACGTAAGCCGATACCTTCTTTCAGACGATCCATTTCATACAAGTGATCTTTCCACTGCTCATCCACAACTTTTAAAAGAGCATACCGTTCAAGTTTTCTCTGTTCATCTTCAAAGTGTTTTTCTTTATCGGCATATGCTTTTGTTAATTGCTCGTAGAGAACATCTACAAGATCTTCCTGGTTCCTGATCGAGCCGAGTTCTAGAGAAATATTGAGTTTAACACCCAGTTCATTTTCAAACCAACCAATGATATCTTCAAGTGGCCAATTCTCTTGATATTCAGTTGAACCAATAAATGAGGAAACTCTGCTATTTATCGTATCATCAAGCATTTCCAGAATCTCATCGCGAAGATCAAGTCCTTTCAGTACTTTTCTCCTGTATGAGTAAATAACCTCTCTTTGCTGGTTCATTACATCGTCATATTTGATGAGCTGTTTACGTATCTCGAAGTTGTGTCCCTCTACTTTTTTCTGTGCATTTTCAACAGCTTTTGTCATCCAAGGATGCTTGATGGCATCGCCCTCTTCAAGTCCCATCCTGGACATGAGACCTGCAATTTTATCCGAACCGAATATTCTCATCAAGTCATCTTCAAGTGAAAGAAAGAATTTTGATGATCCCGGATCACCTTGACGCCCACTTCGACCCCGAAGCTGTCTGTCGATTCGCCTGCTTTCATGCCGTTCGGTTCCAATGATATGCAAACCACATGGCATTTCTCCCTTACAGTTATGTTCTGGTGTGGGTTTATTATTGCCTGCATTTTCGCAATCTCCTACACAATCAATGACACAGGTATCGCATCGCACGACCTCATCGCCGAGTTTGATATCAGTTCCTCGACCTGCCATATTGGTCGCGATGGTCACTGCTCCGGGCATGCCAGCATAAGCAACGATCTCTGCTTCCTTCTCATGATATTTTGCATTTAAAACTTCGTGGGGAACATTTTTTCTTTTGAGTAATCTGCTTATTATCTCTGACACTTCGACCGATATCGTGCCGACGAGTACCGGTCTGCGTTTTCTGTACATCTCCTCGATTTCATCTGTGAGTGCTTCATATTTTTCTTTCTTGGTTCTGAATATCAGATCATCATAGTCGATTCTGCGTATTGGTTCGTTTGTTGGTATCTCGATCACAGGTAGTTTATAAATTTCCTCAAACTCAACCTGCTCCGTGATAGCTGTACCGGTCATACCTGCGAGTTTTGTGTACATACGGAAATAGTTCTGAAGCGTAATGGTTGCAAGTGTTTGGGTCGCTTCCTGTATCTGGACATTCTCTTTTGCTTCCAGCGCTTGATGAAGTCCTTCACTAAAGCGTCTGCCGGGCATGAGACGTCCAGTGAACTGATCCACGATTATAACCCGGTTATCAGAAACAATATATTCTACATCCTTTTCAAAAAGTGAAAATGCGAGCAGCATTTGTTTGATGTTATGAAGTTTCTCATTTTTTTCCAGAAAATCTTCCTGCAATTTCTGTTTCTTTACCTGTTTTGCTGCTTTATCCAGAGATTCATCTTGATTTATTTTTTCGATCTCTTCATCGAGGTCCGGCATAACAAAGAGGGAACTGTCAAATTTAGAAAGCTCATCCTGCCCCATCTCATTGAGATCTGCACTTCGTTGTCCTTCATCGATCGCATAATAAAGCTGTTCATCGATCTTATGAAGCTGTTTCTCACGCAGATACTGCCCTTCGACATCATTCATGATCTTTTGATACGTTCCATCTTTGAGTAATTTCATGAACCGTTTTGATTTTGGTGCAGCGCGCTTCACAGTCAGCATTTTCTTCCCGAATTCAAATTCATTCTCCAGCGCGGTGCCTTTCTCTATCATAGTATTAATCTCAGACAAAAGCTCATTTACCAATCGCTGCTGTTTTGTTACCAATTTTCTAATCTGTGGATTGAGTTCCCTGTAATAATTTTTGGAATGCTCTACGGTTCCAGAAATAATGAGAGGAGTTCTTGCCTCGTCGATGAGCACACTGTCTGCCTCGTCAACAATACAGTAGTAATGCTCACGTTGCACAAGCCGATCGGGACTTACAGCCATGTTATCTCTCAGATAATCGAAACCGAATTCGTTATTTGTGCCATAGGTGATATCAGCAGCATATTGTTCCCTGCGTACTGATGGTTCCTGGTCACCAAATATACACCCGACGGTCAATCCGTGATATTTATAAATTTGTCCCATCCATTCGGCATCACGTTGAGCAAGATAGTCGTTCACAGTGATAAGATGAGAGCCCTTGCCTACAAGTGCGTTCAAATATAGCGGCATGGTCGCAACGAGTGTTTTTCCCTCACCGGTTTTCATCTCTGTGATCATCCCCTTATGCAGAGCGATCGCACCGATAAGCTGCACATCATAGGGTATCATGTTCCATTTCGTTTCACGTCCGCGCACTGACCAGGATGACCCAACAAGCCGTCTACAGGTTTCTTTGATTACTGCGTATGCTTCGGGCAGAATCTCATCGAGGACTTTTGCAGTTTCATCCTCAAGGTCTTTTTTGGCATCATCGATCTGAAAACCAATCCGATCTTTCTCATTATCATCCGTGGTTTCATCATACTGCAACTCGAGATCATCAAGAAGCTGCTGTTTGGCATCAATTCGTTCCTGAATTTTCTCTTTGAATTCTGCGGTTTTGTGCTTAAGTTCCTCTTCCGAAAGCGAGGAAAGATCAGCATATATGCGGTTTATCTCATCCACGACGGGTTGAATTTTCTTCACTTCCCGCTCGAATTGAGTTCCGAACATCTTTGTTAGAATTTTTTTAATCATATTATTTTCTTATTAATTGAAAACCCAGTTATTTTCAACTGGGTTTTACGTCAATATTTATAGCAAATTATTATATTATATAATCCTCATTACTTTTTGTTTATATTTTCGATCTGTTCTTTGAACTGCTGGAAGGATTTATTTTCAGGATACTGCTTGACCAACTCATTCATATAGGTGAGAGCTCTTTCAGTATATTCGGGATCACCTCTCACAATATTTACATAACGATTGAGGAAATAGTGCTCTTTAGTATTTTTCATAATAAAGTCCTCAAGAGTGCTGAGAGCTCCGGAAATATCTTCACTCTTCACAAGAAATTCTACTTGAAGATATACGAGTTGAGCGTCTTCAGGACTCTTTTGTACCAAAGGTTCTATCACACTGAGAGCGCTATCGTACAAACCCATTTCATAATACAAATTCGCCAGACTTGGCAGGTATCTATCTTTCTCTTTTATGAAATTCATTGCCCTTTTGAGATATGTTACTGCATTCTCATAATCTCCATTCTGATAGAAGGTTGTGGACATACGCATAAAGTCTGCGCCATAGTTATTGATAAGGCGCTTCATGTTTTCGTCCTTATACAAATCTTCATTGTAAATGGAGTTATATTCAAACACATTTTCAATATTATGATTGAGACGAGGTGCATTTATCTGGTATTTCGCTTTTGTGGATACAAGTCTGTCTGCCATGCCTTCGCTTTGAAGATATTCGTCAAAATCAACGCGATCTGCTACTGTAACTGCAAAGTAAATCGGGCGTTTGCCGTAATTATCTTTTATGATCTGCAGAACCATTTGGTCTTTTACAAAGAGCTGTTTATCTTTAGGATAAGTTATCTTGATATCACCGACCTTGAAATTCGCTTCATTCGCAAGTTGGATAGGATGCAAAGCATCTATCTGTTTATCCGAGAGATTTATTTCTATACCTTCAAAATCACGGAGTTGTTTTATATACCAGGGTGTGTTGAGAAGACTCAAATTCGCAACTGAAACATCTTTGCGGATTCCACCGAGACTCTTCTTAGCCATATAAGCTTCATTTAGTTTTGTTTGAGTTCTTTTCGGGATTTCTTCTTTCTTTGAAATGGAATATCCCTTTATTTCTGCAAAAAGGAGGGTATCGTCTTCGAGATAATACTCCTCTGCATTAGGATCGTACACTGCCTGGGAATACCAAAGCGGGAAGGTATCGTTATCACCATTTGTGAAAATGATGGCATTCTTATCAAGCCCGTTCAAGAAGTTAGTGCCGTATTCGAGCGAAAGGAGTTCCTGGCTTCTGTCTGTTTTATGATAATGAGAAGCCATATTTATAATCGGAAGTGTGGCGATAAGACACAATGCAATGATCGCAAGCAGCTTTGATCTCTTTCTTAAAAATCGGACAATTCCCATTGCTCCGATACCCATCCAAAATGCCCACAACATATATGCAGTGATGAAAAAGTAAGGTCGGTCACGCACTTCTGCAGATGAAAGATTCATCACAAGTATCATTGCAATGCTTGCCATAAAGAAAAATGACGCAAGGTATATGAATGAACGTTTACTCTTTTTGAACTGATAATAAAAGCCGGTCAATCCCAGTGCAACAACAATAAATTGGAAAATTGTATGTATGAATTGTTTTGAAACATTGAGGAAGTTGCTGATGACACCGGCATCAAAGAACTGCCAGCTAAAATACCTGAGGAAATGAAAATCGAGCTGCATCAGAATGGGAGCACGTCGAACAAAGAAACTAGTCGGACCATATTGTTTCCTGAAAATATAATCCATAAACCGTGGCAGGGTTGACGGATCTCCCTCATTAATAAAAGGATCTGCTGCTGCACGTATTGGGAGAATGAGGTGAGTGCTTAATCCAAGTATGACCATCAGAAGAGCAAAAAACCACACTTGCGGCTGAACATAATCTCTCAGATAATATATAAGCACACCAATTACAAAAAGTGCAAAGATGTATTTTCCGAGACTGCCATGACCGAATCCTGTCCCGACTAGATAGAAAATGTAATAAAGCGCAAGTCCAATCACCACGAAGATTGCAAATTTTTTATAGAAATTTTTATCAAATTTCAAGAATGGGAGAATCACTATGATCAATACAGCTGGAGCTATCTGAAGCGTGGTTTGATGAACCCCGAAGCCGAGGAAGAATAAATACACAATGAGAAGCAAAATATTCTGATGATTGAAGTTCTTTTGCTTTTCAGTCCAGATAAGTGTGAGCCAGATAATAAGTGCAATAAAAAATGACAATCCTCCATAGACCTCTGCTTCGATGGCATTGATCCAGAATTCCTGTGAGAAAGCAATAAAGAATGCACCGATAACTCCCGCAATATACGCATAGATCTGCTTGGTTTCCCAAATCGCAACAAGCTTTACAATTGAAAGATAGACAAAGAGAACTGCAAAACCGCTAAAGAATATTGAAAGCAGGCTAACTGCCTGAGCATGTGAAAGCCCTATCGGAAGGAGGGTAAAAAATTTCCCAAGCAAGATATAAAATGGATTTCCGGGAGGATGCGGCACACCGAGAATTGAGCTGCAGGAAATATACTCGCCGCAATCCCAAAACGAGAGTGAAACAGGTTTTGTGATATAATAGATAATAAAAACAGACAGAAAAACGACAAGTCCGATTATGGCATTTGTTCTCCTGTCAATAGTGCACTTA
>JAGHCS010000196.1 GCA_021160355.1 Candidatus Cloacimonadota bacterium | reverse complement strand
ATGATCCGGCATAATAACAAGATAATGAACTTTCAATCCCTGATTCTTCCTATAGAATTCTAAATTTTTTATAACGATATCACAGTATTTTGATTTAGTAAATAGCGGTATCCATTCAACGATTGTGAATGTTACGAAATATAATTCCTTTGCATCTTTTGAGAATTTATATGAACTTCGCATAGTCAAAGATAGCTCTACCAAGCCTGTCTTCATTGCAATTCGCCTGATAAACTGGGGCTTGGTTAAAAGGTTTATAGATATTTATTTCAGATAATTTATTAATTTTTCATACTCTTTACCAACTCCTAAGTTGGGAAAGTACAAGCATCAGAAGCCCCGCTTCTTTTTTAGAAATTACTATACTATTGAAATGATCTGAACACCATTGACAGTCCAAATACTATTGCCCAGATTCCGATTACGATCATGATTGCAGCAGCACTTGCAAAAGGATTGATGATCACAAGAATACCGAAAATGAGTGAGATTATGCCACCAAATAATAGAATTCCCTTTTGTGATTTGAACTGGAAGGCAAGGTATATCCTCCATATTCCCATGATAAGAGCCCAGATAGCGATCAAGATCATAAATGCACCAACAGCAAAAATCGGGAATGCAAGTATGATCAATCCCATTATGAGGTCGATAATACCCTCAAAAAGCCATGAACTCCAGCTCTTATTATGCTTTGTATGAAATATCGCTCCCACAATAAAGACAACACCCGCAATAAGAAGCATAAATCCAAAAACCTGTGTGAGTACGGCGAGAGTCATTCCGGGATAAAAAAGTGCGATTAATCCAAAAATTAACGCAACTATACCTTTTAACGTAATTATCCATGAACCTTTACCAATTGTTTTTGCCATGTGACCGTCCTTTCTTACTTTTCTTTTTTCTCAGAAGATTTTTCTGATTTGGTTTCTTTTTTCTCTTCCTTCTTTTTAGGTTTTTGTTTGAAATATCCGCAATTCTGATTCTTTGCGGTGACCATTCCCATCCATTTGGATGAGAAATTTTCACAATGATGATTGTGCCAGTATGTGCAATTTTCACATGCGATTTTTATATCTTCAGCCATAGTTTCCTTAAGAATTTGTCATGAGAGAATCCATGACAGCCAAAATTTAAATGAGATAACTTTCGTATATTTTCTTTAAAATGTATTCTAATTGGTCAAGATTTTCAATACTATTCCTTGCATTCCACTGAATTTTATTCTTACTCACATCTCCCTCAAATAACGAATTATTAATTTTCAATCTAAAATGTGAATCATCAAATATCACACCGTTGTTTGTATTTTCTAAAAAAGATTTCTCGGAAAAATACAGAGTAAATTTATCCTTGTAGGGTTTTCCTTCTTCATAAGGACAGAATGTCGCACAGTTTCCGCACTCATTACAGAAGTCATCAATATGTATGATCTGAAAGTCATTTTTGAAGGGGTGCTCTTCCCCGATAAAATTCAATAATACATTTGCTCTGTTTGGACACACTTCTACACATTTTGCACAAAGGAAATCGCATTGCAGGCAACGGTTTGACTCTGATGATATTTCTGAGGAATTATGCAATTCTTCTTTTTCTTTTTGAAGATATCCCTGATGATCTATCAGTTGCTGGAATCTCATCTGTTTATCAAATTGTGTTTGGGGTACATCATTAAATACGATCTTCTCTTTCCCCAAAATAGCTTCAGCAGCTCTTTTCCCATCTGCAAGTGATTCAACCACTGTTGATGGTCCCCGCAAGGCATCTCCGCCGATGTACACATTTTCGAGTGAAGTTTCAAGTGTATTAGGATCAAAGACGAGTTTCCCTTCTTCAAAAGCAAATCCGTTTTCTTTGAGCAGTTCTTTATCGACTTTTTCCCCTATTGCCATGATAACAGAATCAAATTCTAAGATTTCTTTTGCATTCTCAATTGGAACCGGTCTCCTTCTTCCGCTTTTATCTTTCTCACCAAGTTGCATCTTCTGGCAGAGAAGCTCTGAGTCCATATAATCAATAGGATTGATCAGTTCAACAAACTTGATGCCATCCTTCATCGCATTATCAAATTCCTCTTTATCGGCAGGCATATATTCTTTGGTTCGACGATACAAGATCGATACTTCTTCTACGCCTGCAACTCTCTTTGCTGCGCGTGCTGCATCCATCGCGGAATTTCCCCCGCCGATGACTGCAACTGTTTTACCAAGCACAATCTCATCTCCAGATTTCAGTGCTCTCAAGAAAGAAAGTGCTTCAAACACTTGTTCCTTATCATCACACCATTTCAGTTTTCTGGGAATATGGGCTCCGATTCCTATGAATATGTGATCGAATCCACCATCGATAAAATCTTTCACAAAAAATCTATTCTTATAATTGAATTGAAATGTGATCCCCATTTGTTTCAGGAAATATATATCTTTTTGTATTACCTCATCCGGTATCCTGAAACCAGGAATGATATTACGAACCGTGCCCCCTGCGTGTGTTTCTTTCTCAAAAACTGTTACATCAAATCCATATTTCCTTAAAAAAAATGCAGCAGCAAGTCCTGCCGGTCCAGCACCAAGTATCGCAACTCTTTTATTCAAATTTTGAATTTCAAATTTCGAATTTCGAGCCTGCCACGGCGTAGCGTAGCGAAGACGGGTTTCACCTCTCCCAGCAGCAACTTTCTTCAGTTCACGTATCGAGACTGAATTCTCATAATTCCACCTCGCACATTTCGTCTGACATTGATGATTGCAGATATACCCTGTGATATTTGGCAGAGGATTTTTTTCATATATGATTTTCAACGCATCATCAAAACGCTCTTCCTCGATTGCTCGAATGTATTCGGGCACGTCCTGATGAATAGGACAACGCTCTTTACACGGAGCAATAAAGCAATCGAGAAGTGGCAGTTCTTTCTCTATTTTCAATTCGGGGGATGAGTATTCTTTTTTCGAGAATTGTACATTATGAAGTGCCTTTTGAGCAAGTGTTACTAATTTCTCGACCTGAATTCTTTCATGATTAAAAATGTTATTCTCTTCGATTGTTTCTGCAAGTTGCTTCAATCTTATATACCCACCCGGTTTGAGCAGATCTGTGGCAAGTGTGATTGGCTTGATGCCTGTTTCGAGAATGTCTACAATGTTCCAATATGATGCGCCACCGGAAAAAGAAATCGGCAGTTTGCCTTCTAATTTTTCTGATATTTCAGCAGCAAGATTTATTGTGAGGGGATATAACGCTCTGCCTGACATATATTTCTCGCCGCCGGGCAAAACTGTATCTTTGTTCGTTACTGCCAACGTATTTGATAATTTTATCCCTAAACTTTTTCTTTCTGATTCAGCAACCCTGGCAAGTCTTTTCAACATTGGCACTGCATCGTCAAACTGCAGATCTTTTTCAAAGCTTTCACGTTTGAGCGCAATATGCGAAAATCCTTGTCCATCCAAAATATCTCTTACTCTGTCATATCCCAGCAATGTCGGATTCAGTTTTACAAATGTATGAAGTTTCTTTTCCGTGATAAGATATTCGCAAATCGATTCGATCTCATGAGGTGGACATCCGTGCATTGTAGAAAGGGTTATCGAATCTGAAAGATTTGGTGAAATATTTGTTAAAACTTTTTCAGTACTCTCAGAGTATTCTGGATTGTTTTCAGAAAATCTTCTGAGAATATTCTTATATTCCTTAAATAAAGTATTTCTTT
>JAGHCS010000247.1 GCA_021160355.1 Candidatus Cloacimonadota bacterium | reverse complement strand
GAATTTTCGTGAGTGGTAAGAATGAAAGTATCGTAGCTTCCGATCAACTTGGAAAGAGTCTCTTTGAATTCATGCAGATTCATATTTTTTTCTCTCTTCCTCGATTATTTCTTCGATGTGCTGGGCTTTAGGTTCCTGTGTGTCAAATTTGAAATGCAGTCTTGGTGTATAACGCAGGTTCAATGAATCAGCAAGCTTCTTTCTTATCACTTTGCTCGCATTGTTTAATCCGGCGAGAGCATCTAACTTTTTTTCTTCGTCCATTACAGTAAAAAAAACTGTTGCATCCCGCATATCAGAAGAGACAATTACATATTCAACATGAACTTCTTCCAAACGACTATCACGAAGTTCAAATTCAATAATGGTTGAAAGAGTTTGGTGAAGAAGTTTATTCAGTCTCTCGACTCTGTGTTGCTGCATTATTCGTAATCCTGCACATCCATAATCTGAACATCGGAATAATTTGTTTCGATAAAAGTAATGATTTCCGAATGGGTTTTATCAATAATGATTGGATCATTTGAGATAACCGAAATACCTATGCCTGCATACTGCCATTTATCCAACCCGTTGATCTCCGCAACTGATGCATTATATCGGTTTTTTAGTTTTTTGACAATACTCTGTACGATATTTCGCTTATTCTTAAGTGAATGAGATGTAGGAAGATACAAATTTACAAGCACGCTTTTTACAGGCATTGATTATAATTCTAATTTTTTCTTTTCCTCGATCTTAATATATGCATCGATAACATCCCCGACTTTGATATCATTGAAACCAACAATCGAAATTCCGCATTCCTGCCCCTCGGTCACTTCTTTAACTTCATTTTTAAATCGTTTCAGACTTTCAATAGTTCCTTCATAAACTTTGATATCGTCATGGAAAAGTCTCATAAGAGCATTACTTGTGATCTTTCCTTTTGTGACCATACAACCGGCAATAGTTCCGATTTTAGATATTTTAAAGATTTCCCGCACCTCTGCTGTACCAAGATGCTCTTCTCGGATCGTCGGCGCGAGCAATCCCTCAAGAGATTTCTTCACTTCGTCGATAGCTTCATAAATAATATCATACAAACGTATATCCACATGGTTGACTTCTGCTGCTGCTCGGGCTTCTGCATTGGGACGAACATGGAATCCAATAATAATAGCTTTGGAAGCAGTTGCGAGGTCAATATCAGCTTCGACAATACCGCCAATCCCGCGATGAACCACATTGACGCCAACTTCTTCATTGCGTATTTTCTGGAGTGTATCACACAGTGCTCCGACCGAACCGTCAGTATCACCTTTCACTATGAGATTGAGAGAAGTTATCTCGCTTTCCTGAATCTTATCAAATATATTATCGAGCGTAACACCTTTTCCTGTTGCGATCTGTCTCTGTCGTATGACCTGTTGCCTTTTTGAACAGATATCTTTTGCTTTGCGCTCATCATCAACAACATTAAGGGTATCACCTGCCTGAGGTACACCATTCAAACCAAGAATCTGTGCAACACCGGATGGAGGGCATTCCAAAACTTCATTTTGTCGTTCATCGAGCATCAACCGGACACGACCGTATTGAGCTCCGCATATAATAATATCACCCGGTTTAAGAACTCCATTTAGTATGAGCACAGTAGCGAGTGGACCCTTGCCTTTATCAAGCTTGGTCTCAATAACTGTACCTTCTGCTTTCTGGTCGTATTTTGCTGTGAGTTCTTCCACTTCGGAAACAAGCAATATTGTATCCAACAATTCTCCAATGCCTTCACCTGTCTTCGCAGAACATTCTACAGATTCGATATCGCCACCCCATCCTTGAAGAAGGATGTTTTTTTGAGAAAGTTGCACTTTCACTTTTTCGACATCAGCAGCAGGCTTATCTATTTTATTAATGGCGAATATTAACGGAATTCCCGCAGCTTTTGCATGATCTATCGCTTCCATAGTTTGCGGCATAACTCCATCATCAGCAGCAATAACAATAACTGCGATATCTGTAATATCGGCACCTCGTGCACGCATAGCTGTGAATGCTTCATGACCCGGGGTATCAATAAATGTTACTTTTTTCCCATTATGTTCAACCTGATATGCACCAATATGCTGCGTAATGCCCCCTGCCTCGCCAGCGATAACATTCTCTTCACGAATGTAGTCTAGAATCGAAGTTTTGCCATGGTCAACATGACCCATAACAACCACAATTGGAGGTCGTTCTGTATTTTCAAATTTCTCACTATCTTCCATATTAACTTCGAGAATATCTTTGCCGTACTGATCTTCAAACTCTACATCAAAATTGAATTCATCACATATCATAATAAGAGATTCATTATCCAGCCGCTGGTTAATGGTAACCATCTTCCCTATTTCCATGAATTTCGCAACTATCGCCGTGGGATTTTTGTCCATGATCTTTGCAAGTTCTGAAACTGAAGTGAATTCACTGATGACGATCTTGGTCACGTCTTCTTCAACTTCGGTTTTCTCTTTTTTATATTTTTTACGCTTAGGATCTTTTGTAAGTGTTGCTTTTATATTGCCCTTGATCTTTTGCTGATCAAAGAACTTTTTCTGTTTCTCTTCAAGAATTTTTTGTTTCTTATCTTTATATGCTTTTTCTCTCTGTCTTTCTTTTTCCTTCGCTGTAAGGACTCTGGGTTTTTCTACTTTTTTTTCTTCGTCTTTTTTCGCTTTTGGTTTTTCCTTATCTGCCTGGAATGATTTTTTTGAAGGATATTTCGGCTTCTCGTGTAATCTTTCAGGTTTCTTTCTGGGCTCTTGCTTCTCTTCTCTTTTTACTTCTTTTGTCTTTTCTTTTGTTTGAATTTGTTTCTTTTCTTCTTTTTTCAGTTTTTTAAGGCGTTTCTGCCGCTGCTCCTGCTGGTAATTCTTTCTTTGCTTCTGCCGTGCTTTAGCTGCATCTAACTGGTCTTGAAACATCTGTTTCACTTGAGTAACAGTTTCATCTTCCAGATAACTCATATGGCTTTTCACTTTCACCTTCAGGCTCTTCAAAATTGAGATAAGCGCTTGAGGTGAGATCTTCAGTTCGCGAGCCAGTTCATACACTCTAATTTGATCCATGTATATCCTTTAATTTTCTAAAATCTCATTTATGCCCTTTGTGAAGTTCTTGTCAACTACTGCTACAAGGGTCAGTTTTTGCCGTCCAAATATAGTGCTTAATTCACTATCATCAAAGAGATGAGATATCTTTATCCCCTTAGATGCGCAATCCTGTGCTCGTTTTCTCATGAAATTATTCTCTTTCTTACCGGCAAAAATAAGCTTAGTTTCATTTTTCTTGATGCTTCTCTCAACAGCGAGTCTGCCGAGAGAAACAGCTTTTGCTTTTCTCGCAAGCCGGAGCATATTTGCTACTTTTTCTTTGCTTTCTTTAACCATGAGTCTAACGAAGCTCTGCATTTTTCCTTATCACAGAAATAATATCCTCTACCTTCAAGGATATTTTTCTCATCAAAGAGGATAGCACCTTTCTGTATCACAAATCTATGCATCGAGCACTTCGAACCTTTTTCTTTGCATATCACACATGTACGAATAGGTATATGACCTTTATTCGAAGCTTTATTGGGCATTAAAAATATTTTGCAGATTCTTTGATCTTTTCTGCGGTTTTTACACCGACGCCTTCAATTTGAGTCAGTTCTTCCACAGTGGCAAGATGTATATCCTGCACAGAGGTATATCCGGCTTCATGAAGTATCTTACCAACTTTTTCATGGACACCGTCGAGCTCGAAGATTGGACTTGTAATACGGCGTTCATTCGCTGCAATTTCTTCGTATTCTTCTTCGAGCAGAACATCCAGTTTGTAGTTCGTCAACTTTGCAGCAAGTTTGATATTTTTGCCACCCTTACCAATCGCAATATTTTTATTATCTTCATCAACAATGATCTGGGCAAATCGTCCTTTATCAGCAAGATAGACACGCTTTACAAGCTCGGGACCAACAGCATTTCGAATAAAATCTTCCGGGTTGTCACTCCAGAGTGCAATATCAACCTGCTCTCCATTAAGCTCTTTGCGGATCTCTCCTATGCGGATTCCTTTTGAACCGATACAGCTTCCATAGGGATCTACATTCTCATCATTACTCGCAACTGCAACTTTGGTTCTAAATCCGGGTTCACGGACAATTTTTTTGATCGTGACAATTCCATCTGCAATTTCAGGAATTTCGTTTTCGAAAAGTTTTATAATAAACTCAGGACGTTTTCTGGAAAGAATAACCCGCACACCGCTTTTTGATTGACGTATACTCGCCACGTATGCTTTGAGAAAATCATTGGCTTTATAGAATTCCGTTTCCACCTGTTCTTCTGTTGGCAGAAGTGCATCGGTAAATCCAATATCAATGATGTAGCCGTTATATTCTACTTTCTTCACTGCGCCCGAAATGATCTCCCCTTTTTGCTTTTCGTAGTCGACCTTTACCTTTTCGGTTTCGGACTCTCTGAATCTATTTATTATTGCTTGGCGTGCAGACTGTATTGTCTTGCGACCGAAATCAGACACAAGCATTTCAAGGGGAATGATATCACCGAGTTCTACTTCAGGATCTATCTTACGAGCTTCTTCAAGTACAATTTCATCAAGGAAACCAGTAGTTTCTTCAACAACGACAGCATCGAATTTTGCGACTACTTCACTTTCATCAAAATTAATTTCAACTGCAAGTTCAGTTTCTTCAGACAGCTTTTTTTGAAGGGTGGATTCAAGGCTTTCTTTGATGATTTCTGCAATTTTATCTCTGTCTATCTGTTTCAGTCTGGAAAATTCTTCAATAATAGAAATTAAATTAAATGCCATAATAACCTCTATTCCTTTTTAGTTTTTGATGATGTACTTGGCCATTCAAATACAGTTTTTGCCTTTTGAACATCGGATATATTGATCAATCTATCTTCACCATCTTCACTTGCGATAGTTATCATCTGCCCATCTACACTTGAGATATTACCACGTATCGTTTCATGATTACGTTCATCATTAAGAAAAGTAATTTTCACGAACTCGCCAACTGCACCAATAAAATGCTCTAGAGTAAAAAGCGGACGCGATAATCCCGGGGAAGAAACCTCAAGATAATATCGGGTTTCGATCACATCGTTCATATCCAGGTCATCACCGAGCATTCTGCTGAACATTTCGCAATCATCCAGAGTAATACCCTCTGATTTTGTAATATATATAACCAGATTGTGGGCGCTCCCTCTCCGTTTCAGTTTCCAGTCATAAAGCTGAAAACCTGTTTCATCGCAGATGCGATCAATACTTTTCTTTAATTCATTTTTATCTATCATACTCTCATTTCTAAATACAAAAAATGCTGGTCGGGAGAACCAGCGAAGAACTGCGTGAATTTTGTTATAAATTGCGATGCCTTGTTTTCTTGTCAAATATTATACAAATATCATAATATAATTAAGTTATTGTAAATAGTAATAATAAAAAAGGCCTCAAATCTATTAAATTGAGGGCGTTTGAAAAATCAGTTATTTG
>JAGHCS010000003.1 GCA_021160355.1 Candidatus Cloacimonadota bacterium | reverse complement strand
ATTTCTTTGCGATAGAATAGAGGGTGTCTCCCTTTTTTACCACATGGTAGTCATCTGATTCAGTAATATATTGGGGATTGGGAGAAAATCCCATGAGAGAAATGCATATAAAAAGTATGATAATTTGAGTAATTATAATTTTTAATTGAGAAGGCATTTTTAAACCTGAAGTTCCATTGTCCAACACGGAATATCCAATTTCCAATGTAATAATGGCATTGTTAGGAGTTTTGTATTAATTTGCTTATTATGCATGCTTCTTCTTTGCTGTGTCGATACTCTTGAAAAGAATAGAAATCAATTCATGAGTTTCTTGCAATAAGGGAGATAATTTTGTGGAAGGTTTAATTAATTTTGCACTAAGTATTATTTTCAGCCATACTTCATTTTCTCTCAATTCCTTTAAAAATAAAAAGATTTTCAATTTATGAATAAAATCAGCCTTCGATTCAGCGCTTTGTGCTTCACCATAATTAGCTGCGAGCGATGTGCTACTTCTCAGTATTTGATAGGAAATATATTTACCTGCTTTAGTCTCAGGTAATTGTTCCGAAACGTGAATAATTCTCACTGCATAATCAATAAACCAATCCTGTAGATCGAACTTCTTTTGAATGCTTTTTGTTTTCTTTTCTTCATTCATCATTGAGTGTTCCTTGTTGGATATTGGATATTCTGTCCCCTTGTCCGTTTAATTGTATTTACAATAAAGGATTTAGTATGCAATCTCAAATGAATCATATTCAATTTGTTCAGGATCTTCTTCAATCTTGATGTCATCAATACGTGCTGCAGGAGGTCCTAATTTAATTTTATCTAAGAAAATTTGCAAATTTTGTTGTTCGCCCTGTGCTCCGATTTCTACATCGCCATTATACAGATTTTTTACATATCCATGTATGCTGAGGTGACGCGCATTATATGCAGCAAAATATCGAAATGATACGCCTTGTACAACGCCTTTTACAATAATATGTATTTTTCTCATATTACTCAAACACAATTATCTGAGGTCGAACGACTCCAGCTCGAATCTGTGTGTGACCATTCATATATATTTTTTTATTCTGATGTTCTTTGAAGAAAGTTTCAAAGACGGCATTCATTCTGAAATTACCAAATCCTTCTGTCAATATTATCGGAAATGGTATGCTTTCATTGCCAGTGAGTGCGACACCGATCTCCTCTCCAAGGAACTCTACAAGGTCTTTGTTATCTATTGATGGCGCGATAACACCTGCGACATCCTTCTCCGCACAGATTTTAATGAAATCATAGGTAATCTTATTGAAGCAAATGATAATTTTATCATGATATTTTACTTTATTATCAAGAATCGGATCATGTAAAATCAGCATATTATTTGTTCTCTCACCCCCAAAACCGATGATGCCGTGGAGTCGGCTTCCAGTATACTGTATAGTAGCAGAAAGGTTTTCTTCCACATTTATAACTTTGCCGCTCACATTCGCATAGATATGATATGGCTCATTCTTGTATTGAATTGTAACTGTACCTTTTTGGGTATCAATGTTTGTGATCACTCCGGATGTAGGGGCATGAATCACATGACTGAAATCCTTTTCAAGGCGCGATGCGAGGGGCTCGTAAGTTTCCACAAAATCCCCTTCACGCTTCTTGAGATATCCTTTGATATGCTTTGGATTTATTTTGAGTTCTTTTGCTATTTTAACCGTAAATGGCTTTGTAGAGTAATCCTGGATTTCACGTAGTATTATTGTTCCGGTCTCAAAATTGATATGCTCGATCTTGCCACGGACAGGTGTTCGATATTCTCCAACTTTTCCGGAAAATGCAGAGATCATACCTCGATCGGAGATCTCTATTATTTTTTGATTGAATTTTACTGAGTCACCTTCCTCCACAAGCATACTCTTTTTCATTAGTTCTGGATTGAGATCGAGATAGTCCATCGTGAAAAGCGAAAGCACATAAATTTTGGGTGGTGCATACTTATTTTCACCGATGAGAGTATCAGGCATCACTTCTTCATCTTTTGTTACAAATATATTCCCTGAATAGGGGAGTTCCCTCTTGATCGTAAAAGTACCTTCATCAATTTTTTTATTTTCAAGATATGATGAAAAACAATCCTCGAGAGCAATTGCTGGATTTTCAAAATCAAAGAGTTTTAACTCACTATTGAATTGTTTGAAGGATGTATTATTCCGAAAACGCGTATCAACTAAAATGGGCAACTCGGTTTCAAACTCATAATTATGATCATTATTTCCCAGAGAAAAGCCCTTTTCAAGTTTTATAAGTATTCTCTGAAGTGTCTTGTCTTCATTTGGAAAATATTTTATTGAGTTTGATAATATCTTATGAGATTGCTCACCAATAATAATTTCCATTACTTTCTGGTCGGCTTTCATCTTTTGGAAGATCGGGCGGATGCAGATGCCGATTTTTTGATAACATTCTTTATGAAGAAGTTCTGATGCAAGTTCGTTATTCACTTCGCTTAATTTTCCTAAGTGAGGTGAAATAAAATACTTATCACGCCAGATTTCGGTAATTCCTTCTGGTTTGAGTCCATCGCAAATTGTAATTAAAGCGTGCGTACTCGATGGTGAATTTGAGAGCACTCCGCCTGCCCCTATCATGATACCAATATCCTTCATATGAAAGGAGCGTTGTTCCTGAAGTTTTTCCACATAGAAGCATTCCATGAATTTATCAAAATCCATATGTTTCAATCTGTCGAGGAATCCGATTTTCTGGGTATTGAAATGCATCTTCATATGATGCCTTTTAGACATGCGTATTGCTCCGCGCGCAGTTGCGTGTTCGATAGCTATTTGAGTATCATCTTGCGGAATATAAAGCGGGTAAAGCATTTTGTTTGAAATGTAATTCCTTACATAGTGCTCATCGAGATCCTCGGGTAGCCATTTTTGAATGTTCTCATATGTGGCATCTTTCATCACGTTTGAAATGCTGTAACTCATCCCATAATTTGCACTTACCGTCCGATAATATTTACCCATTATGTTTGAGAACACATCCGTTGTTGCACCGCCAATATCCACTGAAATGATATTTTTCCCCAACTCTTTACTGACAAGTCGGAGCGCATTGATAACTCCGGAAGGAGTAGGAATGATGTCGTCGGCAACAACCTTTTTCAAAGAACCGTAACCCGGAGCCTGCTCCATCACATTATCCATGAAAAGCTGATGTATCTTTTCTTGTGCCGGGGGGAGATTTTCATTCTGGAGGGTCGGACGGATATTCGGCACTATGTAGAGTTGAAACTTCTCGGAAAAGAGAGATTGTATAAATGACTGAGCATCTTTATTGCCTGCATATACAAGCGGGATTTCAGTTTTATCACCAAATTTTGGTTTTGGATGTGCCAATGAAAGCAATTCACCCATACGAACGATGCTGCTGATATTTCCGCCGTCTGTACCACCGGAAAACAAAATTATATCAGGTCGTAGCAAACGAATAAGCTGCATCTTCTCAACAGGAGTCCGGTTATCATTGATTGCAAAAGTATCCAGGATCACCCCGCCAGAGCCGTAAGCAGCACGTTTTGCGCTACTGGCTGAATCAAAGAGTGTGAGACCAAAGACCAGTATCTGCAAACCGCCGCCAGCGCTGCTCGTTGTTAAATAGAGAGTGTCTTTATTAAATCGAAGATTTTCCGATGTAGAATCTTTTTCCAGAAGTTGTATATCAGTGGCTTTTTCTATCTTTTGTATGGAGTTGAAAATACCGATTTTCACATCTTCTTGTGGACACTCAACCGTTGTGCCAACATTTTGTAATGCGGTGAGTTTGTAGGGTTCGCTTCCTTTTTGGAAAAGGACAGCTTTTGTGGTTGTGCTTCCAATATCTGTAATAAGGATATTTTTCTCATTAATCATGTATATGATTTTTTTTTGAAGAAAAGGTTTGTAAAGTTTTTAACCTTTGAGACCGCTTGTGATAAAGCTGGAAATGATCTGTCGCTGTGCAAAAAGGAAAAGAATGAGCAATGGTGCAATGGAGAAAGTTGAAGCAGACATAAGGAGGGCGGTGCTTGAAGATGCCTCCTGTGCGAAGTATGAGAGTCCGACCTGCAACACACGCAGATTATCGCTGCTGGTCATTACAAGGGGCCACATGAAGCTGTTCCAACTCCCGATGAGCGAGAAAATAGCAGTTGTTGCGAGTATTGGTTTGGAGATTGGTAGAACGATTCGCCAGAGAATCCCAAATTGAGAACATCCGTCTATGACTGCTGCATCGAAGAGGTCTTGAGGAATTGTCTTAAATTGCTGACGCAGCAAGAAGATGCTGAATATATTCGCAATCCACGGCACAATGAGTGCCTGGTATGTATTTATCCAACCGAGTTTTGTAAGCAGGAAATATGAAGGAATAAGATAGATCGGCTGAGGAACCATCATCATGCTGATGAAAAGGTAGAAGATGAAATCCCTGCCTTTGAACTTCATTCGGGCAAATGCGTATGCAGCAAGAGATGATGTGATCAGCACTCCGATAAGCACGGAAAATGACACAAAAAGTGTGTTGAGTATATATCTGCCAAAGGGCACTTTTGTAAATGCCTCTTTATAATTATCCCAATGAAATTTAAGTTTCTTGGATGATTTTATACTTTCAGCAGGAACTTTCACGTAAGATTCTTTGAAGGTCTTTCCGTCTTTATCATAAATATTTATGACAATTTGATCTTCTTCTTCATCAACAAGTTCACAAAGCTCTTTTTTTCCATCATGAGTATAATAATTTACAAAATCAATAGGAATAAAGCCCACACTTCCTTTGTTGATTGCAGTTTGGGATTTCAGAGAAGTGGAAACCATCCAGATAAACGGAACGACCATGATCAATCCGCAGAGGATGAGCATGAAATACGAGAAACTTTTACCGAAATATCTTTTAAACATCAGTACTGTACCTTTTTTTCAAGCTGCTTTTGGATCATGGTCAAACCAAGGATAATAATGAATAAGATAAGAGCTATCGCGCTTGCATAGCTGAGATTCTGCGACTCTCCAAAACCGGTTTCAAAGATATAATACACAATTACTTTTGTTGTTCCCAGCGGTCCTCCGATCGGTGGTCCAGTCATCAAATAGACTTGGGAGAATACCTGGAACGTAGTGATAGTCGTCATAAGTAAAACGTAAAATGTCGTAGGAGAGATAAGAGGAACGGTAATATTAAAAAATTGTTTCCATTTACTTGCGCCATCGATTTCAGCTGCCTCATAATATACTTCTGGAATATTCTGAAGTCCTGCAAGATAAATGATCGTATTGTAACCAAGACTTCTCCATATACTCACAATTATGATTGCAAAGAGTGCGAGTGAGGGTCCACCAAATGCTTTTGGTATGTTAATACCCATTGCACCAAAGAGAAGAGTGAAGATCCCCCGTGGTTCGGAAAGCCAGTCCAGTCCGTGAATACTGAAGAAACTGAGTACATGGTTCATCAATCCGCCATGAGGTGAGAAGATAAGTTTCCAAAGAATAGAGATAGCAACCAAAGATGTGACAGTGGGAATGAAATATGTTGTTCTGAAAAGACCGGATAATTTCTTCGTTCTATTGAGGAGATTTGCAAAGAAAAGTGAGAGAATAAGAGTAACAGGAACAACAAATATCACAAGATAAAATGTATTGATCAAAGATTGCCAGAATCCGGGATCCTGGAAAAGCTTAATGTAATTTTGGAACCCGATAAATTTTTCTGGTCCGTGAATTGTCCATTTGAAGAAACTGATAATGAAGGAGAGGACTATAGGTATAAGGCGGAAAGCAAATACTATGAGAAATGCAGGTAAGATATACCCAAGAGGGAAATAACTTTTTTTTGTTCTCATCAGCTCCTACTAAGAAAATGGCTGGGGTGCAGGGATTCGAACCCCAATAGGCAGATCCAGAGTCTGCTGTCTTGCCATTAGACGACACCCCATGGTTAAAAAGTGGCTGGGTCGGGAGGATTCGAACCTCCGAATGCAGGGACCAAAACCCTGTGCCTTGCCACTTGGCGACGACCCACATTTCTATAAATGGCGGAGAGGCAGGGATTCGAACCCTGGGTAAGATGTTACTCCTACACACGCTTAGCAGGCGCGCACCTTAAGCCAACTCGGTCACCTCTCCAGAAAGAACAAAATGGCGGAGGATGAGGGACTCGAACCCCCAAGGGCAGAGCCCGGCGGTTTTCAAGACCGCTGCCTTACCAATTAGGACTAATCCTCCGTTGTATAATTCCCATATTTAGGGAATTAGGTTGATATTTTCCGAAGGGGTCGTTGGTACTGTCAACATTTTCAAAAAAAATTCTAAAATTCCGATTTTGTTGACATATCTGAGCAAAAAGCACTTTTTCTCACTCTATGCATAAAATAGGAATTTTCTATAATCCAACGTTATTTAAAAAGATTATAAAACTGAAAGAACGAATCAAGTTCCTTCAGAAAAGCATGTTTACTATTTTTCTTTTAGAAAAGCAAAAGAGAGATGGATTACATGGTGTTACATACGTAGAAAATTTTACGAAAAAGAACATAGATTTGCTTATCGTTCTTGGTGGTGATGGAACAATTCTTCTTGCATCAAAATCTGTTCTTAAAGAAGGTGTACCCCTTCTTGGATTCAATCACGGCAAGCTCGGCTTTCTATCCGAATGCAAAAAACATGAGTTTGAACCCGCTTTGTCTAAAATTGAAAATGGCTCGTTCGAGATTGATGAAAGAATGGTTTTGGAATGCATGCCAACTTCTCAACCCAAAAAAAAATATTTTGCTTTGAATGATTGCGTTCTGTATAAAGGTGAGTACCCTAAAATGATAACTTTTAGGATTTTAAAAGACGATGAATATCTTTTTGATATTGAAGCGGACGGGATTATATTTTCTACTCCGACAGGGTCAACCGGCTACAATCTCTCCGCAGGTGGTTCGATCGTTTTTCCTCATACGGAAGTAGTTTTGTTAACTCCAATCAATCCGCACAATCAATTTATTAAGCCCTTTATTCTCTCTGCGAATAATAAACTCTCAATCCAATATGTAAAAGGAAATGAAAAGATATATGTCGCTATAGATGGCGATAATGTTGAAAAGATGAAAAAAAATGAAACAATTATTATTCAAAGATCAGCTTATAAATCGAAATTCATTAAGCTTCCTAATAAGACCTTTGCCAAAATTTTAATTGAAAAATTCTTAGACTGATGTACACAAAAAAAGAAGGGTTTGCTAGAGCAGATTTTGATACTAAGACAGTACTTAGTATTCCAAATATAGTAACTTTAATTCGATTAATTATTTTACCCTTTGTGCTCGTTTCACTTAATAAAGAACATAATATACAGGCATTTATTCTTATTTTATTAGCTGGTTTTACTGATGTATTAGATGGTTTCTTGGCAAAGATATTACATCAGTCCACAACTATAGGGAAGATACTTGATCCGGTTGTTGACAAAATATTTACAGTTACTGTACTGATATATCTGTATATATATCGAGGTTTCCCTTTCTGGGCTTTCTATTCGATCATCGCACTTGAAATGCTAATTCTCATCGGTGGTTACTGGATGATAATGAGACATCATCAAATACCAAGCTCCAGCTTATGCGGCAAGATAGCTGTAATGATAATCAGCATTTCAATGTATTTTTATGTTGTCGATATTGACTCAATTAATAGCTTTCACATTCTTAGTATCAATATGAAAATTTTAATGGTATTTTTTGGATTGATCCTGTTGGTTTTTGCGACAATCAGGTACGGAATGATATCCAAGAGAGAAATTTTAAAAAAAAATAATGAGAAAAAGGTGAATTGATGGCAGCTTTATACATATCCCGAAGAATAAAAAATATTATCATGATCGGTGTGATAATTATTGCACTTATTATTGCATTTAACAAATCAAAAATAGTCGATGCATTCCTTAAACCCTCGGATATAATGGGGCAGACACCAAAAGAAGCTAATGAATTATTTGAAAAATCAAAATACAATTCAAAACTGGAACTACAGTAT
>JAGHCS010000243.1 GCA_021160355.1 Candidatus Cloacimonadota bacterium | reverse complement strand
TAAAAAATTATGTAAAAATCTCGATCAGAAACCTGAGAAAACACAAGCTGAACAGTACTATTAATGTTGTAGGTCTCGCGTTGGGGCTGGCTTGCAGTCTGTTAATTCTCTTCTTCCTGAAATCAGAAATCAGTTATGACAAATTTTTTCCGAAAGCAGAGAGAATATACAGGATCACGAATGAAAATCTTGATGAGAACGGCTTGCACTGGGCTGTCGTATCACCCTTACATGCTCTGGAGATCAAAGAAGACATACCTGAAATTGAGCAGGCAACTCGTTTGTTTGACACCTATTCTAATACCTATGTATACAAAAGATCAGAAAAAGAAGTACTACGATTCGAAGAAGATTTAGGATATTATGCTGACCCTGAGTTCTTCTCAATATTTGATATAGAATTTCTTTATGGGAATCCTGAAACAGCGTTCGAAAAACTGAATTCCATAGTTATGACCGAATCCATGGCTAAAAAATACTTCGGTGACAGCAATCCACTCGGACAGATCATCTATAATGAGGTATCCAGAAATGACCTTACCGTTACAGGAGTAATCAGGGATCTTCCCTACAATTCCCACATGAACTTTGATCACCTTATTTCAATAAGTACGCTGTATGCATTGATGGAAAACCGTGGAGCAAGTGATTGGATGGAATCGCGGGGCTGGGCTCATTTTTACACCTATGTCCTCATGAATGAGCATGCGGATATGGAAGCTGTTAACCAGAAGATGTATACCTTCACCGAACATTTTTATGAGAGTATTTTTGAGGAGGGAGATGTTCACGATAATCTTATACTTCATCTTCAACCCCTTACGGACATCCACTTAACCTCGCATCTTGAGCAGGAAATGGGTGCGAATAGTAACATCATTTACGTGTATGTTTTTGCCTTTATCATGGTGCTGGTTCTCGTGCTTGCAGGGGTAAATTTCGTCAATCTGTCCACCGCACGGGCTTTTGGCAGAATGCGTGAAATTGGTATTCGGAAAGTCGTCGGCGCGATCAAAGCCAACCTCATACGGCAATTTCTTGCTGAGTCACTGGTCATTGCTTTTATATCAGCAGGGATCGCAATTCTTCTTATCGAGCTTTCGATCCCGCTCTATTCGCAGATAACCGGATTATCCTTTTCATTAGCCAAGCTGCTCTCGTCAGAAAACATTATAATAATTCTCCTGCTTGTGATCATTTACGGACTTCTTTCCGGATTGTATCCGTCATTTTTCATGTCTCGATTCAATGTGATCTCATCGCTCAAAGGTCAGCGGGATCCCCGTTCATCAGTCACAAGCATACGTAACATCCTTGTGGTCTTTCAGTTTGCAATCTCAGTGTTCATGATATTCAGCACTATTATCATCTTCCGCCAGATGAACTTCTTCCAGAAAAAAGAACTTGGCTTTGATAAAGATCAGATCGTAGCGCTTCATTTGTCCGGTGATGTTGGTCGTGAAATTCGAAGAAATATCGGTGCGCTAAAGAATGAATTATTGTCTCATTCCGGCATCGAATCCGTTGCCATGAGCTCAAACATCCCGGGTGAACGTTTCAGCGTGGAAGACATTCGACAAGCAACTATTCCGGAAAATATTGAGATTCCCCCTATTAGATACATACGGGTTGACCATGACTTCATAGAAACAATGGCAATAGAGATGGTTGACGGGAAAAGTTTTGCTGACCGCACCAGCGAAGATCCTGCGTTTATCCTCAATGAAAAAGCGCTGAAGGCAATTCAACTCGAAGAACCGATTGGTAAGATCGCTTCGAATTTCAGGGGTACAGAAGCTGAGATCGTTGGTATTGCAAAGGATTTCAATTTTGCTTCGCTTCATAACACTATCGAGCCGCTCGTCATCGAGTTCAATCCCGGATGGGCATCCTACCTATTAGTGAAGTTCAGGACTAATAATATCACGCAGATCCTTGAATTTCTCAAAAAGAAATTCGAAGAAATTTCTCCCGGATGTTTATTTCAATATACTTTTTTGGACGAACGGCTTGATAAATTGTATGTCAATGAACTGAGACTGAACAGTATTTTTAAAACCTTCACGATCCTCGCACTGATTATATCCTGCCTGGGTCTTTTCGGGCTGTCAGCGTATTATGCAGAGCTGAAGACAAAAGAGATCGGCGTGCGAAAAGTACTTGGAGCAGATGTCCCGAGTATTATCAAACTCCTTTCATCACGATTTCTTATATGGGTTTGCATCGCAAATGTGATCGCACTTCCCCTTGCCTGGTTTGCGATGAGCTCATGGCTGCACAACTTCGCGTATAAGATCAGCATCACTCCGATAATATTTATAATATCGTTTATTCTTTCGATCTTTATCGCATTTGTAACCATCAGTGTACGAACCGTCCGGGCAGCGGTCGGAGATCCGGTACATGCCTTAAAATATGAATAAGGAAAATTATGTTTAAAAATTATTTAACAATTTCCCTTCGCAACCTACTCCGCAACAAACTGTATTCGCTGATCAATATACTTGGACTTGCAATCGGTATCTCAACCTGCGTCATGATCTTATTATGGATACAGAGTGAACTACAGCATGATAGATTCAATAAAAATGTTGATACGATGCATCAAATCTGTACAAAGATATGGTATGGTGCTCGAGCATCCTGGGGTACTGGAACCCCGCCAGCTGTTGGACCGGCAATAAAAGAACAATATCCTGAAGTGGTTAATTCCTGCCGCCTTGTAAATGGAACTGCAGATTATACGATACGATATCATGATAAACTTTTTAATGAAGAAATTCAATTTGCCGATCCCTCTGTATTTGAAGTATTCACTTTTCCGCTGGTTTCGGGATCATATGAAAAGACAAAGAGCAATCCTCGAACAATTATTCTATCTGAAGAAAGAGCAAAACGATATTTTGGTGATGAAAATCCTGTAGGGAAAACACTACTTGTCGACAACCAATATGATTTCGAAGTCGTTGGCGTCATGAAAGATATTCCGGAAAATTCCAGCTACAGGTTCAATATCTTTGTGCCGATAGAATTTGTAAATACCTGCTGGCAGGAAAACTATCTTACGACGTGGTATAATTGTAGCTTCAACACGATCGTACAATTGCAGGAAGGTGTTGATCGTAAGCAATTTAACGAGAAGATAAAAACATTCATCATAGATAACAGCCCGGATGAAGAAGAAACCAAAGAACCTCTCTTATATCCGTTTAATCAATTTTACCTGAAGCTGTATGGGCGTCTCTCAGCAGCGATCTCGATTGGCATAATTGCAGGGATCATTCTACTGATCGCCTGCATTAATTATGTCAATATCTCAACGGCTCGATCTTCCAGAAGGGCGCGTGAAGTCGGCATAAGAAAGATCGTTGGGGGACAAAGAAAATCTCTGATCGGACAATTTCTCGTTGAATCACTAATGATCACGTTGATCTCGATTTGTATCGCGCTCATTTTTGTTGAATTTCTCCTCCCTGTTTTCAACTCCATCACAGGAAAACATCTTGAGTTCCATCTTTTTGGAAATCCACTTATCTTTCTTAGTATTCCTGTTGTGTGGTTCATTACTGGTATTCTCGCCAGTATTTATCCTGCATTTTTTATGTCCCGCTACAAGCCCGTAACTATTCTTAAAAAGGCAAATATTGGACTCGGCGGCAAATCGGTGCTCAGGAAGATATTAGTTACTATCCAGTTTGGACTCTCAATCAGTTTCATCATTTTCGCTCTCTTCCTATATAAACAGACCTCGTACC
>JAGHCS010000192.1 GCA_021160355.1 Candidatus Cloacimonadota bacterium | reverse complement strand
TGATGAAGAGAATTTCTGTCTCATTCGTAAACGGATTTGGGGTATTCTGAAAAAGATATAAATTATGAATAAAACTGGTATCCGGTTCATCGATACTTACAGTGTCCTGGCACTCATACGCACCGATATCTATCCTTCCATTAAATATTCTCGGATTACCTGCTAAGTCCGTTGCAGGAAGATGCAGCCCTGTTGTATCCGGTGTACCGGCATCGACACATGGAGATTGTGGTATTAATACATAACTAAATGGATCCCCGCCAACAAACAGCGGGCCTTCATCTATATTGCCGTCTCCCCAATAGACTGTGCCGTTTCCATTTGTGTTTATTGCATCTATCCCGCCATCTACATTACAGTACTCGATATAAGCAGAGTTTGGCTCATCGTATGGAGCAAACCATATTTCTGTTTCGGGGTCGTTCCTGAGAATGGTATTGATAAGTGTTATGTGGCTATTACCAACTAAATTTATGGTACCCTCAGAGCAATCTCCATTATCAACAATTGTTGAATTTATGACATACATTTGCTCATACCCCCAAAGGATGCCTATGCCACTTGAAATGGGTGCATTATTTTCTGCAATTAATGTATTAATAAAAACAGGGGAACAATTATTTGCAAAATGGCATGCCCCAAAATTACACGTTTCAGGATTCACTTCATTACCTAATATTTTGCATCCGTCGAGGAGTAATGATGTATAATTATTCACAAATACAGCAACTCCTTCAACTTCATAAGTGGAGATCATTTCAACATTTTTAAATGATACCTCACAGTCTGTATATAAATCTAAATGCGTTACACCATCATCCGTACAATTATTATTTTTTAATATTATATCTTCAAAATTAGTTGAAGAGTTGGATTCGATACTTACACCACCATCAAAGTAATTTTGCCCATTTTTCAATGTTAAATTTGCTACTAGTAAATCTGAAACATTTTTTATTTCGAACAAGTTGGATTTCTGCTCTGCATCGAGGATTGTTAATTCCTTACCGGCACCGAGTATCGATATATGATCCTTTCCACTCAATGCAAAAAATTCACTTGTTAAGGATGGTGAATAGGTCCCCTCATCAACATAAATCGTATTGGGATGTGTGCTGTCCGACTTCACCATGATCAGGGCATAATAGATATTCTTAAATGCGTCATCCCAACTCAAACCGCTATTGAAATTATCACCATTTGGTGATACATAAACATCATTATTGATTTGTTCGATCTTTTGATTAGTAACGGTTATAGAGATAGCTCCATCCTGTGAGTAAGCATAGAATTTATCAGGTTCCTGGACTGTAAACGTATCAACATATACCGTCATATTTCCCACATGATTATAAACGTCACTTCCAATCGGAGCATAATTCATATATATATCACAGAGTTCATCATGTGAAAAAGAAATATCAATGTTTCTTCCTCCCTTTCCTATACCTCCTCCTCCCGTGTGAGCAAAATTATGTGTAATGTTTGTACCGGTTATGTTTAATTCCAAACAATCATTCACATAAATTCCTCCTCCGTTGTCTGCGGTATTATCATGGATATTACAATTAAGTATATTGAAGGTATTTATAATATCATCTCCATATCCAATATATATACCACCACCGTAAGTACTATAATACCCATCATAATCTCCACTTCCATGCATGATAGTAAAACCACATATACTTGCTTCATCTCCCCCGTCTTTGTTAATCACACAACTGCCATTATTATTTCCATCGATAATCGTGTTTTTTATATATACCTCATCGCCTGTTGTGTAATATTTACTTGCAACCGTTATGTTTTTTGCTTTATATTCTATATTCTCAAAATATGTTCCTGGATATACAAGTACTATATCACCATCCAGTGCATTGTCTATCCCTTCCTGGATGGTCGTGTAATCCCCTGTGCCGTTGATGTCAACGATGATTGTTGACGACCATAGTGTAGAAAGGGAGAAGAATATTACTGTAAAATATAATAAGAAAACTTTTAGTTTCATTTTTACCTCACCCCCTATCCCTCTCTCCGAGAAATCAGAGAGGGGGTATAGAGGATTCATTTTATTTTTATTTCATTAGTAACATCTTATGAACAGCACTCTTTTCACCTGAGGTGAGTTTATAGAAATAGATGCCGTTTGTTATATCTTTACCATACATGTCTCTACAATCCCATGAAGTCGAATAATACAGATCCTTGGTTCCTGACGATATGATGCCGTCACAATCGATGGTTTGTACCAACTGTCCCCGAATATTGTAGATGTTCAGTTCCGTATGATGTGCATTCTGCTGGGGCATGAACCTAATCGTTGTCATGTTTGTTCTTACAGGATTCGGATAATTCTGCAGCAATGTGAGTTGCTGATTAATGGAAGCTTCATCTGTATTTAGTTTAACTGTTGCAAATGATTTTCGTTCATAGTAGAGGGGCTTTGCAATATATGCCTGGATTTCCTTACTATACATAATAAACGGAATCGATTTAGAGGGCTCACCTTTTTGTCCCTCGTAGTACAATTTGAATTCCAGTCCGTTATTACCATTCTTTAACGTTTCAGGGGTGTATGCGAGTATCTGAACCGGATATTCATCATCATATACTTTGCTTGCACCAATACATTGGTCATCACTAAACACTGCAATCTCAGCAATAGATGAATCAGAATAGACCGTATCAATGTTAATAGCCATATAGTCGATTTTTTCATTGTAGGTAAAGTAATCGGTCATTTCCTTGGTCTTTGGTGGCACAGGAGGGGATGATTCATTCCATATAAGATCACATTCTTCATACACTTCAATAATGTATAATTCACCGGGATTGACAGTTAGTAGATTTACTATAGCAGGAGTCGTTCCCGGTTCGGGACGCTCAACAGCCCAGTGCTCTGAATATACAGCACTCCATTCATCCCATATCGAATCAAATGCATCGATAAAAGAAGCGGGTTCTTCTAAGAAACATCCAATCCAATTCTCCTGCTCTGTAAGAAGACCTATCTTTGTGCTCTCGTCCTGCCACGTTCCGGATATACCTCTGACAGGTATGTTGTCATATTGCTCTTTGAGTTCTATCTTGTAGCCCTGCTTACTGTCGAATTCATCATTAGTTAAGTTAATCTGCCAATCTCCATCATACCAAACTGCATTTGCATTCTGATAAACTACCCGATAAAGAATATCATCAAGGTACTGCCAATCATCATCCATCAATCCCTGCTTAATCAAGACGCTATCTGCTCTCATCCAGTTCGTTGTGGTTCTGTTCAGCACAGGGAATGCCATCCAATCCACATTATCAAATTCTTCATTATCATAATCATCTTTGAAATAATCATGCGAAGCAACTGGGATTGCACCCATATCGGCAGGAGTGCCGTCAGCATCCTCGTATTGTGCACTTGGATGCCCTGTGTCTATACAGGGAGAGA
>JAGHCS010000212.1 GCA_021160355.1 Candidatus Cloacimonadota bacterium | reverse complement strand
AATCAATGCCGGTCAGAGAAGTTATAGGGGAATGCAAAGAGCAATTTCCTCTTTACCAGCAGCTGTTTTCAGTGTACGAAGACAATCAATTCATCGAAAAATCCACGTTCAATATCGATTTTGAAAATGACGATCTTATCGTCACATTCAACGGTTTGATCAAGAATTCTGATTTTCTTGAAAGGGTAAAAAAGATTCTGGAGATACTGAAAGCGAAATTTGGGAATCCGGTAGATATCGAATTCGCAGTGAAAGATGATGACTTTTACCTTTTACAGTGCCGTCCGCAAAGTTTCTCCAGAATTGATAAGCCACAGCCAATTCCACAGGATATTCCTGACAATGACGTTTTATTCACAGCACATAAATATATTTCTAATGGCTACATTCCAGAGGTTTCTTATTTGGTATATGTGGATCCCGAAAAATACAGCAACTTGCACACTATAGAGGAATTACACAAAGTAGGACGTTGTATAGGAAGACTGAACTTGCTTCTTCCAAAAAAGAAATTTATTCTACTCGGACCAGGACGCTGGGGGAGTAAAGGTGATATTAAATTGGGCGTGAACGTCACATATTCTGATATAAATCAAACTGCTGTTCTCATCGAGATTGCTAAAGAAAAAGGAAATTATGTGCCCGATCTTTCATTTGGAACTCATTTTTTTCAGGATTTAGTCGAAGCTCAAATTCGTTACATTCCTCTCTATCCTGATGAAGAAGATAATATTTTTAATAACAATTTTTTCCGATTCTCTAAGAACATCCTTCCTGACGTTCTTCCTGATTTTATAGATATTGCAGATTGTGTAAAAGTGATAGATATTACCGCAGAAACAGACGGTAAAATTCTGAAGATATTCATGAATGCCGATCTTGATGAAGCTATCGGGTATGTGGGTATGCCGGGCAAGAGCAGGGATTATATATCGAGTCAGCCGGAAGATTATGAGACGGGCGAAGACAATTATTGGTATTGGCGAATGCAAGTGAGTGAGTTTCTGGCACAAAACATCGAAGCTGAAAAATTGGGTGTGGAAGCTCTTTACGTTTTTGGAAGTGTGAAAAATGCCAATGCTGGTCCAGCCAGCGATATCGACCTACTTGTTCACTTTCGTGGAGATGACGTGCAGAGAAAAGAACTTCTTGCATGGTTGGACGGATGGAGTATATCACTGGATTATTCCAATTATTTGAAAACCGGCTATAAGACAGGAGGACTGCTGGATGTGCATATCATTACGGATGAGGATATCAAGAATAAGACCAGTTTTGCTCTTAAAATCAATGCTGTGACCGATGCAGCCAAAAAACTGGATATGAGGAAATGATTCCTGCGCTCTTCATAAGCGATTTGCATAGCTCCAAAAAAAAGTACGAATTTCTCTTTAACAAAATTCTCGATATAAAACCTGCCGCTGTTTTCCTTGGAGGAGATTTGATGGGATTGAGCATGAAAGCACGAAGCGCTGCAATTCCTACAGGTGAAGATTTTTTATACGATTACCTGGCAATGAACCTACAACTGATCAGGGATGAACTGAAAAGAGAATATCCAAAGGTTTTTGTGATCCTCGGAAATGATGATTCAAAAAATCACGAAGCCGCTTTATTAGATATTTCAACTACGGGACTTCTTACGTATGTTAACGAGTTAAGGGTTAACTTTCAAGATTATATCGTTATTGGATATTCCTACGTACCCCCAACACCGTTTTTAAATAAAGATTGGGAAAAATACGATGTATCCCAATTTGTGGACGTAGGATGTGTATCTCCGGAAGAAGGTTTTCGCACTATTCCGGTTTCAGCAGATCAGTTGCGGTTTTTTACGATAAAACGTGATTTGGAAAAAATATTCACTGGTATTGACCTCTCAAGAACGATTTGCTTGTTTCATTCACCTCCTTACAATACAAAGCTTGATCGGTGTGCACTGGATGGAGTGAAGATAGATCACGCACCGCTAGATGTACATGTAGGAAGTATTGCTATAAAAGATTTCATTCTTGAGAAATCTCCATATATTACACTACACGGTCACATTCATGAATCGACGCGCATTACGGGCAGTTGGAAAGAAATGATAGGGGAGACAGTGAGTTTTCAAGGAGCAACTGAGCGAGATGAAAATGGCATCATTCTATTTGATCTGGATGATCCTAATAATGCAAAGATGCTCAAAGATTAAGAGAGTTAATACGAATGAGGATTGGGATTAATAAAATTTGGGATTCCTGCCCAGCTGATAGAATATAGTATTTGCAGTAATAGTTATCGCTGCTGTTTCAGCTCTTAATATATGATTTCCTAAAGAAACGATTTGAGCCGAATTCTGTCCTGCACAATCAATTTCACTTTTCTCGAAACCGCCTTCAGGACCAACGATCAAACAGATATCCCTTTCGGCATCATTAAGTATATTATGAAGTCTCTGCTGGCGTTCTTCTTCCCACGCGACAACTGGCGTGTATTTGTGAGATAATTTCTGTAGTAATCCCTTGAAGTTAAACGGCTTATGAATTTTTGGAAGATGGGTGGAATCGCATTGCTTGACCGCAGCAATCGCAATTTTTTGAAGTCTTTCGAACTGGTTATCAGAAAGAGAGGTTTTTACATTTCTTTTTGCATAAAATGGAAAAAATTCATACACACCAATCTCGGTGCATTTTTCGATGATCAGTTCATTATGCTGCTTTAGAAGTGCGAATGCCAGTGCAATATGTGGGTGTGATTTTTCTTTTTTCTCAATACTTTCGATTTGCAGGATCATTTCGTGTGGAGAGATGTCCTTTATACTACATTTTGCAAGTAATCCGTTACCATTAGTTGTGTGAAGTATATCTCCCACTTTTTTTCTTAAGGTATTTTTAATATGCTTGAATTCTGTGCCTGAAAGAATAATTTCTTTAGTAGTATCCGTAAGATCGGGTGTGTAGAAAATTGGCATGTATGTTACATGTAATTATACAAAATAGTCTTTGATCTTATCAAAAAAAGATTTGCCGGGTTTCAGGTTTCTCTTTTTATCAAATGGTGCTATCTTGCTGTACAATTCCTTTTCCTCGCTTGAAATTTTATTTGGAATTACTACAATAATTTTCACATAAAGATCGCCTTTACGGGTGCTGTTGAGGTGTGGTAAGCCCTGTCCTCGCAATCTGAATACTTTGCCGGATTGAGTGCCTGAAGGAACCTTCATTTTGGCATGACCTTTAAGTGTGGGTATTTCAAGAGTATTGCCGAGTACAGCATCAGATACTGTGATAGGGAATGTGCAGATAAGATCCTGTCCATCTCTGTCAAAGAGGTCGTTTTTCTTTTCTCTGATATAGACCAGAATGTCGCCTGCAGGACCGCCCTGTTTGCCGGCATGACCCTGTCCTCGCAGTTTCAGATATTGTCCATCTGACACTCCAGCAGGAATATCGACCTTAATAGTTTTTACTGAGGATATTCTCCCATCACCATTGCATTTGTTACATTTATTCTGTATGCTTTGACCGGTTCCATTACACGCAGGACACGTCGTTATCGTGGACATCTGCCCGAAGAATGATTGGCGTACCTGTTTGACTCTTCCAGAACCACCGCACTGTTGACAGGTTGTCACTTTTCCATCTGCTGATCCTGTACCGTTACATGCATCACATATTTGTTTAATATTGACTTTAAGTCGCTTTGTTACGCCCTTTGCAATTTCTTCTAATGTAAGAGAGAGGGATATCTTCAAATCCCCGCCGCGGTTGACAGTGTGTTGACGAGGTTGCCCTCCAAATCCAAATCCTCCTCCTCCACCAAAGAAGGTTTCAAAAATACTACCGACATCTCCAAAGATGTCTGAAAAGTCATTCGCATGAGTGAAATTATCCCAGGTAAAGCCGCCGCTGCCAAATGAGCCTTCAACTCCTGCATGACCGAACTGATCGTACTTTTTGCGCTTATCTTCATCGCTCAAAACTTCGTAGGCTTCAGATGCTTCTTTAAATTTTTCTTCGGCTTCCTTATCATCTTTATTCTTATCAGGATGATATTTCAATGCCAGTTTTCTATACGCACTTTTTATATCGCTTTGTGAAGCGCTTTTTTCAACACCCAGTACTTCGTAGTAATCTCTCTTTGCCATATTCTGTTGCAACCTTCTTTATTGATATGCACGGGAACCGCGAGAGTGCAATCCCCGTGCGTGAGTTTTATCTAATTTTATTTATTTTCTTCGTCATCAACAACTTCGAAATCGGCATCTACTGCATCATCATCCTTAGGTTGTTCCTGCTGAGTTTGCTCTTGCTGACCGGTTTGTTCCTGTCCGGTAGTTTGCTCCTGTTGCTGTTCCTTCTGCTGATTCATAGTTTCCTGGTATACGATTTCGCCGAGTTTCTGAGCTTTTTGCTCGAAATCCGTTTTTGCCTGCTTCAAGACTTCGACATCCTGAGAGTCGAGTTTTTCTTTCGCAACTTTGATCGCTTCTTCAATCTCTGCTTTGTCATTGTCTTTCAGCTTATCTCCGTATTCTTTGAGAGATTTTTCTGTGCTGAAGATCATAGTATCGAGATGGTTTCTAAGTTCTACAAGCTCTTTGAATTTTTGATCTTCCTGAGCATGTTCTTCAGCCTCTTTGACCATTTTATCAATTTCATCTTCAGACAGTGCGCCTGCTTTATCGATCTTGATTTGTTGCTTTTTACCGGTTCCTTTATCAACTGCAGAAACGTGGAGAATGCCATTCGCATCGATGTCAAAAGTAACTTCGATCTGCGGAAGCCCGCGAGGTGCAGGTGGTATACCGACAAGGTCAAATCTGCCAAGTGTTCTATTCTGTGCAGCCATTTCACGCTCGCCCTGAAGAACATTGATGGAAACTGCAGTCTGATTATCCGCAGCAGTTGAGAATATCTGGCTCTTCTTCACAGGTATCGTTGTATTCCTTTCGATGAGTTTGGTCATCACGCCGCCAAGAGTTTCGATACCGAGAGAGAGGGGGGTAACGTCGAGAAGAAGAATGTCTTTCAGATCTTCATCACCGGAAAGAATTCCACCTTGAATTGATGCACCAATTGCAACAACTTCATCAGGATTCACACTCTTATTTGGCTCTCTTTTAAAGAAATTTTTCACGGCTTCCTGAACAGCAGGAACTCGTGTAGAACCACCAACAAGAATAACCTCATCAATCTCTGACACATCGAGCTTTGCATCTTTCACTGCAGCTTTACATGGTGTGATGCTTCTTTCAATAAGATCATCGATCATTCTGTTGAATTCAGAGCGGGAGAGATTCAAGGAGAGGTGTTTCGGACCACTGCTATCAGCAGTAATGTAAGGTAGATTGATGTTCGTTGACTGTGTGCCGCTCAACTCGATCTTTGCTTTTTCGGAAGCTTCGCGGATTCTCTGCATTGCCATGGGATCTTTTGAAATATCGATGCCATCGCTCTTTTTGAATTCACTCACGACCCAGTCAATGATCTTCTTGTCGAAATCATCTCCACCAAGGTGGGTATCTCCATTTGTAGAAAGCACTTCAACTACGCCTTCGCCAATTTCCAGGATTGAGATATCAAATGTACCGCCACCGAAGTCATATACTGCGATTTTCTCATCTTTTTTCTTATCCAGTCCATAAGCAAGTGCTGCTGCAGTGGGCTCATTGATAATACGAGCTACTTCCAAACCTGCTATCTTGCCGGCATCTTTTGTTGCCTGTCTTTGTGCATCATTAAAGTATGCAGGTACTGTGATAACAGCTTTCTCTACCTTGGTTCCAAGATATTCTTCGGCTGTTTCCTTCATTTTTTTAAGAATGAAAGCGGAGATTTCCTGTGGTGTGAATTCCTTTTTCTGGTTTGGTATTTCGATTACCACTTCACCTTTGCTATCACCTTTGATCTTGAAGCTTACTTCAGATTCCTCATTCTTCACTTCACTTACTTTACGTCCCATGAATCGTTTCACAGAGTAAATCGTATTCTGAGGGTTCGTCACTAACTGATGTTTTGCAAGCTGACCTACCAGTATTTCGCCATCTTTTGTAAAACCAACTACTGACGGGGTTGTTCTTCCACCTTCAGAGTTTGGAATAACAGTGGGTTTTCCACCTTCCATTACAGCGACGCAACTGTTGGTCGTTCCTAAGTCTATTCCTATT
>JAGHCS010000111.1 GCA_021160355.1 Candidatus Cloacimonadota bacterium | reverse complement strand
GATTAAAGGTGAAAATTTAATATAATCTTCATGCTTTTAAATTTTTAATTTTTCAAACATATCTTTCCAAAATTCAAATACTTTTGAAAGATTTTTTTTTAAAGACTAAAATATTATTATTACTATCAAAAATAATGAGGTCATTTGTATTAAAAGAATTTCCATTAAATCCACCATTAAATTCACCTTCCCTTTTCTTAGTAAATTTAATATCTCCGTTTACCGTCAGATGCTTCGTTCCATTGCAAATTTCATGAATATATCTAAATTCAGGGCATTTGAAATTTACATATTCATTAAACTTGCATTCCACATAATCGTCATTGTCTTTTTTAGATTCATTGATTATTCTATTATCGATCAAAAATTGTATTACTGCATTTTTATCGTCTTTCTATATCCATTCTCGTAAATGATAAGCAAACATAGAACAAATAACAGCATGTCGAGAAGAGATATAATTTTAATTATCAAAAAATTCTTTCAAAAGTATTTGAATTTTGGAAAGATATGTTTGAAAAATTAAAAATTTAAAAGCATGAAGATTATATTAAATTTTCACCTTTAATCATCCTAATACAACTTATCCATGAGTTATTGAATTAGGTGAGAATCTGGCAGAAATCCTGATAATAGTTTAGTATATTATCGTCTAACATTTATTTGTTAGACGATTTTTTTTGTTTCTGATTATCCGATTTAGAGTACTAACGATTTCTTCAAATACTGGATTCCCATTCCCAACTTCCGTGAGGACATGCATTCGAGGGAATGATAATCCTTTTCATGATTACGAAATGGTAGACATGTCTCAAGTTTTTAATGTTTGGCGTGTGCGGCGAAATCAGAATGATTCAGCCCGTACAAACCGCTAAACCCTGAATCGGTACGATTCAGCCAAAACAAACCATCCAGCTTACCCGCTGACACGTTTGTTATGGGCATGTTTTAATATTTCTTTGAGTGTCAACAAAATTTGTGTGACCTTTTAATCAAATAAATATCATGACGGAAGTTCAAGAAAGCATATACTTGACAACAATGAACTCCAATTCATCTTTTTTTGTACACGAGGACATAATGCTTAAGAAAGATAAAGCACGGACAGATGATAATGCAGGAAATTCAAACAGGTCTGATGTCCTGGACAGCGGATCTGCAGTTTTATCAATTGGTTTTATCATAACAATAGTTTCACTCCTCGCAGATATCATCGGCTACGGTACATGGAGTGAATTCGGTCTGCTCCAAACCATTGGCACCATCGTGGGCATCATGTTCGTCATGTTCGGGCTCATCATCAAGATCCTCGCAAATATCTTCTCCTGAATACCTTATACCCTGTACCCAATACCCAAAACCTACAACCCTCCAACCTTTTCATCGCGGCGTATCCGTCAGGTGGCGGAGAAGCAGGATAAACTTTTAAACTTTCAAACTTGTTAACAGCTTCTTGGATCTTATTGATTTGATCCCAATCTCTTCACATTCGTTGAATTTCATAAACCCCATCCTTGTTCTGTTTTATATTTTTGGCATTATTCAGCAGTTGCGAATGAAGAACGATGCTCCTTGCTTCAGAAACAGTGAATTTTATGGGCATATTTATTTTACGGGAAAGGACTCTCCTTCATTCTGTTCATCGGATGGAAATGACAGGTGCATCTGCCGGAAAAGCCATGAACCGCCAATGTGTTCCAGTACTGCCGTGAACCGTACAAAGAGAGGATAGGTCTTTCTTTTAACAGTTACCTTTGCATCAAGATCTACCGCAGCCCATGCCACACTGCCTGCAGAATCTGCGCTGAAGTTCTTAAGCTCAACTTCCAGCTTCTCTGACTGGGCAAAATCCCGTTCGATTGCTTTAAGATACTCATCGATCGATTCCACTCTCTCATCTCTGCCCGTGCCTATGAAAAGTATATTACCATCTTCGGGCATATATTGTTTGATCTTTTGTACGTCACGCTGTTCATACGCCATCCACAAACCCTCGAGAATATCTTCTAATCCCCTGTGAAGTGCATGTTGTTCCTTCATGGAATCCTCCGCAAATTAATATTGATTTCACTTCGTATATCTATGTTTAAGCGTCAAGTTATTAATTAGTGCGTCATTATCATGTAGTCGTATAAACCCTGTATCTTCTTGGCTTTCAGTTTCTCTTTCGCACCAAGCATTCGTTCGAAATAATCATAAGTAAATTCATTATCGAGAGGTGAAATCCCGCTGTACCCAATGTATTTATGTTCGTCTATCTCCTCCTGTGTAAGGGCAATTTCATAGCCGTACAAACTCGTGTGAAATGTAAGCACTGAATTATCAGAGAGCACAAATGCAAGAGTAAATTTTGCAGAAATATCCTCCTTCTTTTTATGATAGAGTATCTTCCCGACCAGATCGCCAAACACAAGACTGAACCCACTCTCCATCTCTATAAAAACATAGTGTCCATTCGACCTGACATTGGTGATCTTCGATCCGGTTATATCACACTGCCTGAGATTGATAAATCCACACTCCGCAAGTTTATTCACTTTATCCGTAAAAATCAATTCCGTAAAACTCTTACTGAGGAGTTCCTCTTTGAGCTGCCCGCCAATTCTTGTCATTTCGGGTAATTCTATAGCTATAGTGCTACCTCCACACAAATAATAAAAAAAATGTAATAATGAAATTATCTTACAAGTTTTTTCTCAGGATAAATTTCCCGTCCTCATCTTGCCCAATTTTTTGATACTTCATTTCTGCAAGAAGATGTCTCATTGCAGAAAATTTCTCCATTGTCTTGACCTGCAAAGCAGTATATCCCTTATCTCCCGCAATTGTTTCAAATTTTTTGATGAGTTGCCTGCCGTAGCCCTTTCTGCGAAATTCCGGAAGCACTCCCATGAGCCAGTTGTAATAGGTTTCCTTGTCCAATGCATATGCAATAAGAAAACCTGTCGGTTTGTTGTTATCTTCCACAATGATAAAATCGTGATCTTTCTCTTTGATCCTTTGGTGGATTTCTTTAGTCGTTGTTTTGTGAGAAAATGCGGGGATGGAATTGATAATTACATGTATTATTAAAATCTGATCACTCTTTTTAGTTCTGCTCATGTTGAAGAATTTAATTTAGAAGAAATTCCTTTCAAGTTTTGGAAATAAAAAATAATCCTAAAACCCTAAAATCATTATAAAGATTTCATTGACACAAAGTCTCTGTCCTTTTTTTCTTTGAAAAAAATCTCGTTGGAGAAGGATTAATGGACAAATTATTGCTCCTGGGTGATGAAGCTCTGGCACAAGGCGCTCTTGATGCCGGTCTTTCCGGTGCGTATGGCTATCCCGGTACGCCCTCAACAGAAATTTTCGAATATGTTCAACGAAACAAAGAAGCAGCCGAGCGAGGTGTACACCGCACCTGGTCTGCGAATGAAAAAACAGCAATGGAAGAAGCTCTCGGCATGTCCTACACAGGCAAACGTGCAATAGTCACGATGAAGCATGTAGGGCTCAATGTTGCCGCAGATCCTTTTGTAAACTCAGGCATCACCGGTACGAACGGAGGACTGATCGTTGCAGTTGCGGACGATCCTTCAATGCATTCATCTCAAAATGAACAGGATTCACGCCATTACGGTAGGTTTGCTTTAATTCCTGTTTTCGAACCATCGAACCAGCAGGAAGCATATAACATGACATTCGATGCGTTCGCTCTCTCGGAAAAATATAAAACACCTGTTGTCATGAGACTGGTGACACGCCTTTCGCACTCACGTGCAGGCATTATCCGAAAAGAACAGCTCGAAGAGAATGCGATCAAATTGCCTGAAAATCCGAACCAATTTGTACTGCTCCCTGCTTTTGCAAGGCAGAATTATAAAAATCTTGTAGAAAAGCAGAAAATCCTGGAAAAAGAATCCGAAGAATCAAAATACAATGTGTATCATGAGGGCAAGGACAAATCACTCGGGATTATTGCTTGCGGACTTGGCTATAATTATGTGAAAGAGAACCATGTTGAAGCTGAATGTGAATACCCTATTTTGAAAATAAGCCAGTACCCGCTCCCAAGAAAGATGATCACAAAGATGATCAATGAGTGCGATGAAGTGCTTATTGTCGAAGATGGAATGCCTGTGATCGAAGAATGGCTTCGCGGATATATGGATAACAGTCTCAATATAAAAGGGCGTATGGACGGTACATTGCCCCGGGTTGGTGAACTCGATCCGGCAAAACTCAGAACTGCACTTGGGCTCGAGCCATATCCAATGAAAAAAATTCCTGAAATCGTGAAAGGACGCCCACCCGAACTCTGCAAGGGTTGTCCCCACCGGGATTCCTATATTGCGCTAAATGAAGCAATGAAGAAATATGGACCAGGTCATGTGTTTGCTGATATCGGATGTTACACACTTGGATTCCTTGCTCCCTTCCATGCCATCAATAGTTGTGTGGACATGGGTGCATCCATTTCTATGGCAGTTGGCGCTGCAAGCGCAGGATTGTTTCCATCCATTGCAGTGATCGGAGACTCCACTTTCGGACATTCCGGCATGACTCCGCTGCTAGATGCAGTTAACTCAAAAGCAAATATCGTTGTGTTCATTCTTGATAACAGTATTGTCGCGATGACCGGTATGCAGGACTCAGCAGTCACGGGTAAGATCGAGGAGATCTGCGCTGGCGTTGGCGTTGAAAAAGAGCATATCCGCGTTATCATTCCACTGAAACCTCATCACGAAGAAAATGTGAGGATCATTCAAAATGAGATAAATTATAAAGGGGTGTCTGTTATTATTCCCCGCCGTCCCTGTATTCATATTGCATCAAAAATGCGGAAGCAGAAGTAGAAGGAGGTCATCATGAAAAAAGATATTATACTTGCTGGTGTGGGCGGACAAGGTATTCTGTCAATTGCTACTATTATTGGCTATGCAGTTGTGCAATCAGATCTGCACCTCAAACAGGCGGAAGTTCACGGTATGTCACAGCGAGGGGGTGCAGTAGAATCCCACCTGCGCATCTCAGATAAAGAAATTCATTCCGATCTCGTTCCTCACGGTCGCTCAGACATGATCATTTCTGTAGAACCAATGGAATCGCTTCGGTATTTTCCCTATCTCAAACATGACGGTTGGCTTATCACAAATGTAACTCCTTTTGTAAATATTCCAAATTACCCGGAAATGGAACATCTTCTCAATGAAATAAGAGGACACAAAAACAGCATCGCGATAGATGGTGATGCCATCGCAAAAGAAATCGGCTCTCCGCGCTCGATGAACATGGTCATACTTGGCGCTGCTTCACCTTTCCTTGAAATTCCTTTTGAAATGCTCGAGGATAGCATTCGTGCAGTTTTTGAACGCAAAGGTGAAGACATAGTGCAAAAGAATCTCGATGCCCTGAACCGTGGGCGAGATTTTGCCGAAAAGTATATACAAAAATAACTTATGAATAATCGTAAAAATCTCGTAACCCGGCTCAAACAGTTCATACATCATGAGAACCTTATCGAGCAGGGTGATAAATTGCTTATTGGGGTTTCCGGCGGCATTGATTCCACGGTACTCCTGTATTTATTGAAGAAAATCACTGCAGAGTTCAAACTGACAACCCTTGCCGTGCATATCAACTATAATCTCCGAGGTGATGAGTCAAAAGAAAATGAGAAGTTTGTAAAAAATCTCTGCTACAGATGGGGCATCCCGCTTATCGTGCACAATGTCTCTATCACTGATGAATCAAATATTGAGAATGCTGCACGAAAAATCCGCTATGGTATCTTCCGTGACCTGTTGAGAAAATATAACTTCAATAAGATCGTGGTCGGGCACAATATGAACGACCAGGCAGAAACTTTTCTTATGCATCTTTTCAGGGGAAGCGGTTTCACTGGCCTTAAGGGCATGCTGCCAAAAGTTCGTGACATCATTCGTCCATTGCTGGCTTTCAAACGTGATGAGATCGCGGCATTTGCAAAGAAAAACAATATCCAATTTTCCCATGATTCGTCCAATGATGATCTCGGCTATGACAGAAACAAGATACGCCATCGAATTCTTCCGATGATCCAGGAACAGTTCAACCCAACAGTCATCAATAAAATATATGATAGCTCTCATATATTCCAGAAAACAGATATGTTCCTGCAAGCACACAGTAAAGATATTTTTCAAGATGTTGTTCGCCAGAATGATGACGAGTATGTGGTGCTTCTTGATAAACTTAAACAAAGCGAAGTGCTCTACTTCTATGTTTTCAGAAGGATATTCGGCTTGTTGACCGGATCAGAATCAGATTTTTATTCGGCACATCTCTCGGAGATTTACGAACTCCTGAGAAGACCCGGAGGAAAATTCATTCACCTGCCCCATAATGTATTTGTCGTGAAAAGTGCCAATATGCTCATATTTAAAATGTCTCCTCCTGATTATGCTGCATCTGACTACTCCCGCGAAATAAAGAGATATGCAAGACAGATACTATTCGATGACTATTATATAACGCAATCGGAAATCAAGGTAATGCCCATTCACGGATTCAATTTTCACGAAAATGATACATGTTATATCGATTTTGATAAAGTCACTTTTCCACTTAAAGCCCGTTATCGTAAGCCGGGAGACAGCTTCTTCCCGCTTGGAATGCAGAATCCTAAGAAACTCAAAAAATTTTTTATTGATGAAAAAGTACCACGTCTCGAGAGAAAGAAAAAAATTATTATTGAGGATCAAAACAGGATCATCTGGGTTGCAGGTATGCGCATACATGAATACGTGAAGGTAACTTCGCGAACCTCGCACGTACTCCGAATCAAAATTATGAAAAAACTCGAGGGCTATCGCAGAGCGCGTCGTTTTTAAATAATGTTTGCCAATCTCCTGTTAATAGTATATTATACCTATACGTTTACATTAAATATTTAATAAGGAATTCGTATGCATAAAGATATAGAAAAAATTCTTTTTTCTGAGCAAGATATTAAGGAAAAAGTTGAAGAACTGGGCAGGCAGATTTCCGGGGATTACAAAAATAAAAATCCCATTCTCATAAGCATTCTCAAGGGTGGTGTCGTATTTCTGGCAGACATCATAAGAGCCTTGGACATTCCTATTGAGATCGAATTCATGGGAGTGGCAAGCTACGGAAATTCTACAAAAAGTTCAGGTGTCGTTCAGATCACAAAAGACTGTAACATCGATATAAGTGACCGTCATGTGCTGATCATCGAAGATATCGTTGATACCGGACTGTCCCTGAACTATATCACTCGTTATCTTCAGGGGAAAAATCCAAAATCCCTAAAAATGTGCGTGCTTCTGGATAAAGTCGGCGCTCACGAACCTGATATCGGAATGGCATACAAAGCTTTTGACGTACCAAATGAATTCATCGTAGGATATGGTTTGGATTACGATGAGAAATATAGGAATTTACCCTATATTGGAATTTTAAAAAAGGAGATATATCAGTAAATGGCAAATCAAACACCTCCAGGAAAAGACCAACCTTCCAAAAATAAAATACCTGTCAAAACTCCAAAGGGAAGCTCACTCCTTGTCTGGCTCATAGTTATTCTGGCTGTTGTTGCATTCTTCCAGCTCTTCTCAGGTGGTGAGGGTAAATCTTCTGAACCTTCAGTTTCTCAGTTTCTGCAAGAAGTTGAATCAGGGAAAGTGAATAAAATTATCTTCAGCGGGAAGGACATTACTTATTTCATAGGGACCACCAAGAAAATGACTAATATTCCTTATGACGATCCTGACCTTGTAAAATATATTGCGGAAAACCACAAAGATATTGAGATCATATCCAAGAAGCCCTCTATCTTTACAACGCTTCTCTCATACTGGCTTCCCTTCATCATTTTCATTGGATTCTGGATATTTATCATGAGAAGAATGCAGGGTGGTGCAGGAAAGGCATTCAGCTTCGGAAAAAGCCGCGCCAAGATGTTCACGGGCAGCCGTTCGAACAAGACATTCAAAGATGTCGCCGGCGTGGACGAAGCAAAAGAAGAGCTTGAAGAGATCATTCAATTTTTGAAAGATCCGAAAAAATACCAGCGATTGGGTGGCAGAATTCCAAAGGGAGTTATCCTTCTAGGACCTCCCGGAACAGGAAAAACTTTGCTCGCAAAAGCTGTTGCTGGTGAAGCAAAAGTGCCTTTCTTCAGCATAAGCGGTTCCGATTTTGTTGAGATGTTTGTTGGCGTTGGTGCCTCACGTGTTCGAGACCTTTTTGAGCAGGGAAAGAAAAATTCTCCATGCATTATCTTTATTGATGAGCTTGATGCAGTCGGTCGCCATAGAGGAGCAGGACTCGGCGGGGGACATGACGAGCGTGAGCAGACCCTCAATCAGCTTCTTGTAGAAATGGATGGCTTTGAGGATAATGAAAGTGTCATCATCATTGCTGCAACGAACAGACCTGATATTCTTGACCCTGCACTTCTTCGTCCCGGTCGCTTCGACCGACAGGTCGTAGTGGATAGACCCGATGTGAAAGGAAGAGAAGGCATCCTGAAAGTACATGTAAAGAAAGTACCTCTTGCAAAGGATGTAAACCTCTCTGTGATCGCTAAAAGCACACCTGGATTTTCCGGTGCAGATCTTGAGAACCTTGTAAATGAAGCAGCACTATGGGGTGCCCGAATTGGGCATAAAGCAGTTAAAATGGATGATTTTGAAGCAGCAAAAGATAAAGTGCTCATGGGTAGGGAGCGCCGAAGTATGGTACTCACAGATGAACAAAAAAGAAACACTGCCTATCACGAGACAGGTCATGTCATGGTTGCCAAGTTCATACCCGGCAGCGATCCTATCCATAAGGCGACGATCATCCCGCGCCGACGTTCCCTCGGTTCAACGCATTTCCTTCCTCTCGACGACCGGCTCACCTACTCGAAGAGTTACTGCGAAGCAACGATCGCACATCTGCTTGGTGGACGTGCAGCAGATAAAATTGCCACCGGTGAGCCCACCACAGGTGCAGGAGATGATATAAAAAAAGCAACAGCGCTTGCGAAAAAAATGGTCTGCGAATGGGGCATGAGCGACAAGATCGGCCCGATGACAATCGGAGATAAAGATGAAAATATTTTCCTCGGTAAAGAATTCGGTAGATCAAACAATCATAGCGAAGACCTGACAAAACTTGTTGATTCTGAGATAAGAAATATCATAGAAGAACAGTTCCAGAGATGCTTAAAAATTCTTTCTGATAACGAACCACTCCTGCAAACGCTTGCTAATGAACTACTCAACAAAGAAACGCTTACAGGAGAGGAAATCGACGATATCTATCAGAGATATCTTAATGGAAAACTTAAAAAAGAAGAGAAAAAACAGAAAAGTAAAAGCAAGAAACCACAGGATATAAAAGATAATGGAAACGATAAATCTTAAGGGAACAACAATAATCGGTGTGAAAATCGGAAAAAAAGTAGCCATCGGTGGTGACGGACAGGTTACACTTGGTGATACTATTTTTAAAGCAACTGCTCATAAAGTCCGCAGACTTTATGAAGGTAAGGTCATTGCCGGATTTGCAGGCGCAACAGCTGATGCATTCACCCTCTTTGAAAAATTCGAAGAAAAGCTCAAAGAATACAAGGGAAATCTTATGAGAGCTGCTGTGGAACTCGCAAAAGAATGGCGAACAGATAAGTATCTCCGCCGACTTGAAGCAATGATCATCGCAGGCAATGCGACCCATCTGCTTGTATTATCTGGTACCGGTGACGTGATCGAACCGGATCATAACATCGCAGCAATTGGTTCCGGCGGACCCTATGCTAAAGCTGCAGCCCTGGTGCTCTTGAAAGATAAGAAAAAAAATCCTAAAGAAATCGTCAAAGAAGCACTGAAAATCGCTGCGGAAATCTGTATCTACACAAATGACAATACAGTCATAGAGGAAATTTAAATGGATATGTGCGAACTCACCCCCAAACAAACAGTTAAAGAACTCGATAAATATGTGATCAGCCAGGATAAAGCGAAACGTGCGGTTGCAATCGCTCTCAGAAATCGCTGGAGAAGACAGAATGTATCGGAAGACCTTCGTAATGAAATTCTTCCAAACAATATTATTTTAATAGGACCCACCGGTGTGGGTAAGACAGAGATATCAAGGAGACTTGCAAATCTCGTGAATGCTCCCTTTATTAAGATCGAAGCATCGAAATTTACCGAGGTCGGCTATGTGGGTCGCGATGTGGAATCCATTGTCCGTGAACTCGTCAGTCTCTCGATCAATCAAGTGCGCGATGAGCTGACTATGGAAGTGGAAGAGGAGGCGCGAGAACGTGCTGAAGAAAAAGTGCTCGATCTTCTTCTCCCTCCATTAAAGCGACAAAGAAAAACAAACCTTTCTCTTGAAGAGCAGAAACTTGAGCGCAAGAAATTTGAAGAAGAAAAAGAGAAACACGAGAGAAATAGGGCAAAATTTCGAAAAATGCTCCAGAGTGGCTCACTCGATAATAGGGAAGTGGAAATGAAACTCGATGATATGCCTGAGCCGCGGATAGAGGTTTTCTCAGGCATGGGTATGGATAGCTTCGATATAAATATGGGCGAGATACTTGCCGGTTTCATGCCTGGACATTCTTCAGGTGGCAAACGCAAAAAAATGAAAGTCAGCGAAGCCCTCGATTACCTCTTTTATAATGAATCCAAAAAGCTTGTTGATATGAGCGATGTAAAAGAGATCGCTATAACTCGCGTCGAGGAAAACGGTATTGTTTTTCTGGATGAAATAGACAAGATCGCAGGTGAGAAATCCCAGCATGGTCCTGATGTTTCCCGAGAAGGTGTTCAGCGCGACCTCCTTCCCATTATCGAAGGAACAAATGTGCCCACAAAATATGGCATGGTCGATACAACCCATATTCTCTTTATCGCCTCGGGTGCATTCCATGTTTCCAAACCCTCAGACCTGATCCCCGAATTACAGGGCAGATTCCCTATTCGTGTCGAGTTAAAAAGTCTCACAGAAGAGGACTTCGCAAAGATACTCACACTTCCTAAAAATGCATTGATTAAGCAATATACTGAAATGCTCAAAACAGAGGGCGTAACCGTACGCT
>JAGHCS010000182.1 GCA_021160355.1 Candidatus Cloacimonadota bacterium | reverse complement strand
CTAAAGAATTGGTAAAGAGGTGGGAAGAGAGAAGTAGCGCAAGATTCCAATCTTGCGTACTCAACAATGGAATGTTGAGTTACAAAATATTCATTTAATTTCATAAGTGTCCTAATAAAAGAGCGATGTCATTCCCTCGAAAGCTTGTCCTCACGAAAGTGGGGAGAGGGAATCCAGTATTAATTTGAATGAAAAACACATTCTCCGCCAACTTATGGAAAATTTCATATTTATGGTTTATCAAATTTTGAGCGTTTCTTTACATAAAAAGTACATTCATTTTTTATTGACTCACGGTTTGATAAATTAAGAAAATAGCATACAAAGGGATAGGGTCATGAAACTTGACACATTATTCTACCCCAAAAGTTATGTCATCAAAAATTGAATCTTGAAAGGACTAAGAACATGAAGCGAAAAGTCATTATCATGGGCGCTGCCGGCAGAGATTTTCATAATTTCAATGTGATTTATCGTGATAATCCTGACTATGAAATAGTTGCATTTACGGCAACTCAAATTCCGGATATTGACGGAAGAAAATATCCTGCAGAATTAGCAGGCAAACTCTATCCTGAAGGCATCCCAATAGTTGCAGAATCAGAACTGGTCGATCTCATCAAAGAACATAACATTGATATGGTTGTATTTGCCTACAGTGATGTAAATTACGAATATATTATGCATAAAGCTTCGATCGTGAATGCAGCAGGTGCGGATTTTGTGCTCCTGAGTGCAACTGAAACAATGATCAAAACAACAAAACCTTTGATAACAGTTTGTGCTGTGCGAACCGGTTGCGGAAAAAGCCAGACAACACGCGCAGTTGTGCGTTTCCTGAAGAAAAAAGGTTTGAAAGTTGCTTCGATCCGTCATCCAATGCCGTATGGTGACCTTGTGAAGCAGAAAGTGCAAAGGTTTGCAAAGATCGAAGACCTGGAAAAACACGAATGCACAATTGAAGAAATGGAAGAGTACGAACCACATATTGATATGGGAAGCATTATTTATGCAGGTGTAGATTACGGTGCAATACTTGCTGAAGCAGAAAAAGAAGCTGATGTCATCATATGGGATGGCGGAAATAACGATACTTCTTTTTATAAATCAGATAATATGTTGAATATTGTTGTCGCCGATCCTCATCGTCCCGGTCATGAATTGTATTATTATCCCGGTGAAACAAATCTTCGTCTTGCAGATGTTGTTGTCATCAATAAAGTTGATTCTGCGAATCCTGAAGATGTACTCGAAGTTCGTGATAACATTCGTTCGGTCAATAGAAATGCGATCATTATTGATGGTGCATCACCGGTTTTTGTAGATGATGCGAAAGCGATTGAGGGAGCAAGGGTTCTTGTAGTGGAAGATGGTCCGACACTTACACATGGCGAGATGAAATATGGCGCAGGTGTCGTTGCAGCAGAAAGATGCGGCGCAGCAGAATTTGTTGATCCTCGTCCTTGGGCTGTAGGTACAATTGAAGAGACCTTTGAAAAATATCCTGAGATCGGAATTCTCCTTCCTGCAATGGGCTATGGTGAGCAACAGATCAAAGATCTCGAGACAACAATAAATGCAGTTGATTGCGAAGTAGTTGTCATTGGAACTCCTATTGATTTACGAAGAATAATAAAAATTAATAAACCTGCCGTAAGAGTATCTTACGAATTGCAGGTAATCGGTCAACCTACACTTACAGAAGTGCTTGAAAATTTTGTTAAATAGTCTTATTTAGGAGGACGAGTGGCTTTGGAAAAAGAAGCAAAACGTACAATAGTAGAAGAGTTTGGTTTACATGAATCTGATACAGGATCTCCTGAAGTTCAGATTGCACTCCTCACTCAGAGAATTGCGAGTATTACAGAACATCTAAAAGTACATAAAAAAGATCATCATACCCGACGCGGACTTCTGATGCTTGTCGGGCAGAGAAGAAGACTTTTGGATTATATCAAAAATAAAGATATTACTCGCTACAGAAAGTTAATAAAAACTCTTAAGATCAGAAAGTAAGAGTAAGATTGGACAGGAAAAATATTAATTCTTTGTTCAGACAGGAGCTATATGGATAGTAACATAATTAGGATGGAAACAGAATTTGCCGGAAGAACGCTAACGCTTGAAACTGGCAGAATGGCAAAGCAAGCGGGTGGTGCCGTGCTTGTGCAATATGGAGGTACGGTTGTTCTTGTTACTGCCACAGCTTCCAAGACAAGAAGAGAGGGAATTGATTACTTCCCCCTCATGGTCGATTTTGTAGAAAAAATGTATGCTGCAGGTAAAATTCCCGGTGGTTTTTTCAAACGTGAGGCAAGACCCTCAACTACCGCAACTCTCGCAGCACGATTGATAGATAGACCCTTGAGACCTCTTTTCCCCGAAGGTTTCAGAAATGATGTACACGTAGTTGTTACAGTACTTTCATATGATAAAAAGAATTCACCTGAAATGTTGGGAATGATCGGAGCTTCAGCCGCATTGAGTATTTCAGATATTCCGTTCCACGGACCTATCGCTGGTGTGAATGTTGGATTAATAGATAACGAATTTATTATCAATCCTACTGTGGAGCAGTTTGAAACTTCTCAATTAGACCTTGCAGTTGCAGGAAAAGATAATGCAATTATGATGGTCGAAGCTAGCGCTCATGAAATAAGCGAAGACCAGATGCTTGATGCACTCAACAAAGCTCATGAAAGTATAGGGGAATTGATCACTTTCGAAAAAGAATTCATTGAAAAAGCAGCTAAGCCAAAAGGCGAGTACGAGCTTGATGTTATTGATGAGAATTTGATTCTTGAAGTTGAAAAAGCATCATCGGAAAAAATCCAGAATGCATTGAACATTTCTGAAAAACTCGATAGAAATACAACAATCGATACAATTAAAGATGAAGTGCTTGTATCATTTGAGGAGAAACTTCCTGCAGAGGAATTTGAACTGAAAAAAGAGCAGATCGTCCAAGCATTTGAAGGAAATTTGAAAAAACTGCTGAGAAAAAAGATACTCGAAACCAATACCCGGGTTGACGGTAGAGGTTTGGATGATATACGGGAGATTACCTGTGAAGTTGATATTTTACCGTTCACACACGGCTCTGCATTGTTTACGCGTGGCGAAACTCAGTCTCTCGGAGTAGTAACTCTTGGCACAAGTTCTGATGAGAAAGTTATCGATGAACTTGGTGAAGAGTATAAAAAGAAATTCTATCTTCATTACAATTTTCCACCATTCAGTGTGGGTGAAGCTGGCTTTATGAGAGGACCCGGTAGAAGAGAGCTTGGTCATGGAAATCTTGCAGAACGCTCCTTGTTCCCTGTCATTCCAGTGGATGAAGAAAAATTTCCCTACACGATCAGAATTGTTTCGGAAATCCTGGAATCAAACGGTTCTTCATCAATGGCAACAGTATGCAGCGGAACATTATCTTTGATGGCTGCCGGTGTACCGATCACAGGACCTGTTGCGGGTATCGCGAACGGACTCATCCTTGAAGATGATAAATTTATAGTGCTTACAGACATCATGGGTATGGAAGATCATTACGGCGATATGGATTTCAAAGTTGCTGGAACCGATAAGGGCATCACTGCTCTGCAGATGGATATCAAAGTTGAAGGCATCACTCACGAGATCATGACCGTTGCGCTGGAAAAAGCCCATAAAGGACGCTTCTTTATCCTTGATAAGATTAAAGAAATTATTCCAGAACCACGACCTGATATTTCACCGATAGCACCTCATATCGAGGTAATGAAAGTGAAAACTGACAGGATCGGCGATATCATTGGACCTCAAGGAAAAATAATCAAATCCATTATTGAAGAAACAGGCGTTGCTATTGATATCGATGATGACGGTACAGTTCGTATAGCATCACCAGATAGAGATTCGATTCAAAAAGCAAGAGAAAGAATTGCAAGTATCGTTGAAGAACCGGAAATCGGAAAAATCTACACCGGTATCGTCAAGAATGTACGAGATTTTGGCTGTTTCGTAGAGTTTCTTCCTCGTCAGGAAGGTCTTGTACATGTTTCGAATCTTGAAAATAAGAGAACTGAAAACGTTGCTGATGTTGTAGGATTTGGAGATAAAGTAAAAGTAAAAGTCATTGGCATTGACCGCGATGGGAAAGTTCAGTTGAGCATGAAGGACGTCGAAGGAGCAATTGTAGAACGTAATCAACGACCAAGACGCTTTGGACCGAATAAAAAAAGATATTAGTTCCTAAAAATTGAAACCTACACGGATTATCATGAGAATGAAGATTCACGCAGAGGACGCAGAGAGAAGAACGCAGAGACGCAAAGAAAAGAGGAAGAATAAATTTTATGTTTTCTATTTTTCATTCACGTTTTTTTCGTGTTAATTCGTGGTTACATTTTTGTCGGATTATCCGAGTTAGCTTGAAATGAAAATTGCCTTAGTTGTAGGGGCTCGTCCTAACTTCATGAAGACGGGTCCTGTATACTTTGAATTAAAAAAACACTCTCAATACACACCGCTGCTCATTCATACCGGGCAGCACTACGATAAGAATCTCTCTGAAATATTTTTTGAACAACTCGGCTTTCCCAAACCCGATGTGTATCTTGGAGTGGGATCTGGTACTCATGGCGTACAAACAGCAAAAATAATGATCGCATTCGAACAATTTCTTCTGCAGGAAAAACCTGATCTTGTACTTGTTGCAGGGGATGTAAATTCAACAGTTGCCTGTGCGATCGATGCGGTAAAACTACATATTCCGGTTGCACATCTTGAAGCAGGATTGCGCTCATACGACAGAAGAATGCCCGAAGAGATCAACCGAATTGAGACTGATTGTATTTCGAGTATGTTACTCACACCCTCCAAAGATGCGGATGAAAATCTTATTAGGGAAGGAATTTCTAGGGATAAGATTTTTCTCGTTGGCAATGCTATGATAGACTCTCTTATGTATTTCGAAAAACAAGCTGAAAACTCTCAAACAATGGATGATCTTGGGTTCAACAAACATTCATATGCTTTGATCACCCTGCATCGTCCGAGCAATGTTGATGATAAAGACAATCTCGAAATAATTCTTGATGCATTTACAGAGATAGCAGAGAAAATTCCACTCGCATTTCCTATTCATCCACGCACCCGAAAGCAGCTTACAGTGTTTGGCTTTGAAGATAAAGTTAATAAGATACCAAACTTAAAGCTCATCGATCCAATTGGTTACCTTGATTTTCTTAAATTGGAAAAATATGCAAAGTTTGTACTCACAGATTCAGGTGGTATTCAAGAAGAAACGACTGTTTTTGGTGTGCCATGCCTGACATTGCGGGAAAACACTGAGCGTCCAATCACAATAGAAATCGGAACAAATCAACTGGTTGAGCTTCATAAAAATGCAATCATTCACAAAGTAAATGAAATTTTAAATGGGAAGTATAAAAATGGAAGCATTCCTCCATTGTGGGATGGACACACTGCACAGCGAGTAGTGCAGGTAATGGACACATTTAACTACTCATTTTCATAAAAAAGGTGGAAGCCATGAAAGTTTTAGTTACAGGAGGAGCCGGTTACATTGGAAGCCATACCTGCGTGGAACTTCTCGAAGCAGGGCATGAGATCGTTGTTGTAGACAATCTTTCCAACAGCAAACTAGAAGCATTGGAACGTGTAAAGGAAATTACCGGAAAGGATTTGATCTTTTACAAAATTGATATCATTGACATAGAAGCTTTGAGAGAAGTTTTTTCTCAGCACACATTTGATGTAGTCATTCACTTTGCCGGACTGAAAGCAGTCGGCGAGTCTGTGGAAAAACCACTCCTATACTATCACAATAATGTGAGTGGCTCCATATCTTTATTCGAAGTGATGCAGGAATACAACGTAAAAAATATCGTTTTCAGCTCATCTGCAACTGTGTATGGTGATCCTCATACTGTACCGATTAAGGAAGATTTCCCGCTTTTTCCAGCAAATCCTTATGGACAAACTAAGCTAGAAATTGAACAAATTCTCAAGGATTTGTATGCTTCCAACAATTCGTGGAATATAGTATTACTTCGCTATTTTAATCCGGTTGGAGCTCATGCCAGTGGAAAAATTGGTGAAGATCCCAACGGTATCCCAAATAATTTATTTCCCTTTATTTCACAAGTTGCAATCGGAAAGTTAGAAGAACTCTCAGTATTTGGTGATGATTATGCAACTGATGACGGAACTGGAGTGAGGGATTATATTCACGTAGTTGACCTGGCAAAAGGACATTTAAAAGCCTTAAAAAATATAACGGAGAAGCAAGGGCTTGCTATTTATAATTTGGGGACAGGCAAAGGATACAGCGTACTTGAGATCGTGCATGCTTTTGAAAATGCATCTGATAAGAAGGTACCATACAAAATTGTAGAACGCCGCCCAGGTGATATCGCAGTCTGTTTTGCTGATCCTGCTCTTGCAAAAAAAGAGCTTGGATGGAGTGCCGAGAAGGGCATCCAGGATATGTGTGAGGATGCATGGAGATGGCAGTCAAATAATCCAAATGGATATTAAATTTATTACATAGGAGATAAAGTATGAAAATTTCTGTTATTGGATCTGGTTATGTCGGATTAGTAACTGGTGCATGCCTTTCTGATGTGGGGCATATTGTTACATGTGTTGATAATAATAAAGATAAGATTGATATGCTCAATCGTGGAGAGATGCCAATTTTTGAAAAGGGTTTGAAAGAGCTTGTTCAAAATAATGTCGAAGATAACAGGTTATTCTTCACGACAGATATAAAAAAAGCAACAGAAAACGCATGTGTTATCTTCATAGCTGTGGGCACACCCCCTGATGAGGATGGCTCTGCAGATCTTCAATATGTTCTTGCAGTGGCAAAAGATATCGGGAATTACATGAATGGCTACAAAGTTGTTGTTGATAAGTCAACAGTACCCGTTGGGACTGCTGATTATGTGAAATCAACAATCGCTGACGTTCTTAAAAGCCGTAATGCAGATCATGAATTTGACGTAGTTTCAAATCCAGAATTCCTCAAAGAGGGAGTTGCAATTGATGATTTTATGAAGCCCGACAGAGTTGTTATCGGCACAGAAAGTGAAAGAGCAAAAAATCTTATGCATGAAGTGTATTCAGCATTTACAATTCAACATGATAGAATAATTTTTATGGGAATCCGCTCAGCAGAAATGACCAAATATGCTGCAAATGCAATGCTCGCAACAAAAATTTCATTTATGAATGAGATTTCAAGGTTGTGTGAAGAAGTTAATGCTGATGTCGAAGACGTACGTACTGGAATTGGCTCTGATCATAGAATCGGTTATAGTTTTATATATCCTGGGATCGGTTATGGGGGATCATGCTTTCCCAAAGATGTGAAAGCGCTTATCAAAATTGCCCACAAGCATAATTCAACTGCCAAAATTCTTGAAGCTGTAGAAGAAGTGAATGATGAACAGAAATTGGTAATGGTAGAGAAAATTGTGAGCCACTTCGGAGAAAATCTCAAGGATAAAGTCTTTGCACTATGGGGACTTTCCTTCAAACCGATGACAGATGATATGCGCGAAGCGCCGTCACGGGTAATTATTCGCGAACTCATAAAAAGAGGAGCAAAGATACAGGCTTATGATCCTGAAGCAATGAAAGAATCAAAGAGGATTTTTGGTAACCATCAAAATATAAAATATTTCGATGATCAATATGATGCGGTAAAAAATGCCGATGCGCTGGTCCTTATTACAGAATGGAGGCAATTTCGCATGCCAGATTTTGAGAAAGTGTATTTACTACTGAAAGAAAAAAATATTTTTGATGGTAGGAATCAGTACGAACCCGATCAAATGAAAAAAATAGGATTTACTTATTATTGTATTGGGCGTCCTAGTAAATAAGGAGATTAATATGAATGTCTTTTACTTTATTCAGGATAATATTAATACCGATCTGATGTTTCCAGGAAAATATACCTACGAATCTTCTGATATTGAGTTTATAAAAGAGCATTTGTTTGAAGATCTTGATGGAGAATTTTCGAAACATGTTAAACCTGGAGATATTATATTTGTTGGAAAAAATTTCGGATGCGGCTCATCTAGAGAACAACCGTCAGTGGGGCTCAAAGCTTTTGGGATTAAAGCAATTGTCGCCAAATCATTCTCAAGAATATTTTATCGCAGTGCGACAAATCAGGGACTTCTGTTAATAGAGTGCCCTGAAGCTGTCCAATTTTATACAGTTGGAGACACTGTTCAGGTTGATGAAAAGAAGGGAATATTGAAGGTGGGCGACAAAGAATTTTCCTTTCCTCCGCTACCGGAGCAGATGCAAGACATTATCAATGAAGGTGGACTTTTATCACATATAAAAAATAAAATAGTTGACTAACAATTAAAAATAAATTCATCATCGTAATTAAATAAAATCAGGGGGCATAATGGAAATTAAAGAACTTATCAAAGAGATTAAAGAGAATCTCGAAAAATCCGCAAACACAAAATCAATTTTTGGCGACGTTATGAAAATCGATGGTTTATCAATAATACCTGTCGGCTCTTTTACAATGAAAGGCGGTGGTGGCGGTGGTATCGGCAGTATGGGTTCAAAAACAGAAGCTGAGATTGAAAAGAAATCCGAGAGTGATGAGTCAGGATCTAAAACCGGCAAAGGTGGCGGTCTTGGCATGACTGTTGATGTCAATCCTGTTGGTTATATCAGAATCAAGGACGGTAACGCAGAATATGTTGAAATTATTGATAAAACTCGGGTGATACTCAATACTCTAAAAGTTATTATTTTTATGGTTGTTGTGTCCGGCATTAAAAGTCTCTTCAAACGCAAGAAAAAATAACTGGGATGCCAATGAATAAAACATCTGCATGGATACTCAGTCTCGGTCTGATCGTCGCAGCACTTATTTTTGGAATCTTTTTTTATGGATCGCGGCAGACCGATCAAACAGTCAGAGTTGTTGGATATTCTACTTATGATTTCGAGGCGAACATAGTGAAGTGGAGTTTCACTTTCTCGGAAACTGTCCCAACTGGAAACCTCACTGCAGGATATCAAACCATGAATGACAGACTCCAGACATTCAAACGGATATGGAATGAACTTGCGATTTCCTTTGAGGATTTCAATATACAACCCATTACTGTGAGAAAGATGTATGGACAATATGGAAAGATTGAGGGTGACATTCTCGAACAAAATATTTTCATCATCTCAAAAGACCTTGATGCAATAGAAAACCTCGCAATTAATCCAATAGATTTCACAACAGAAGGGCTTGCATTCGAGTACTCCAACATGCAGTATTTCTCAACCGATCTACCAGATATTAAAATGAAATTGCTCGGTGATGCGACAGAAAATGCTATTGAAAGAGCGAATGAAATTGCAAAATCAACCGGAAGTAAAGTTAAAGAAATAACCTCAGCACGTACAGGCGTTTTTCAGATAACTGAACCTTACTCAACTGAGTTCTCTGACTATGGAATGTACCAAACCTCAACGAGGAAAAAATCCATAAGAGTAACGGTCACCTGTACGTTTACAATCAAATAGTCCGATGGAGGACAGATGAGCTTACGTGAAGAAGTTTTTGCCTGGTTCAAAGCACATCCCGAAGAATTAAAAAAAGAAGGATACGGCTCAAACGCTGCATTAAGGGATGCATTTCCAAATGAAGACAGAAAAACTCTATCTAAGTATAAGATCCAATATTCAAAAGAAATGAAAGAAGAAAATCTGTCTGAAAAACCTGTAGAAAAAGTGAAAAAGGAGATTAAGGAAGAAATCTCCCAGGATGATCTTAAAATTGGTGATCGCGAATTTGATGAGATAATTAAAAAAGTGAAAGAATGCCCAGCAGCCGAATTCATAAAAAAGAATCATTTCTTCATCTTTGCAGGTTTGATTTTTATTATTATCTTTTTTGTTTTCAATCCATTTAAAAAGGATTAGTTGAAATAAGATTTTCTTCTTCTCAATGAAGATCAGTTTCATTAAACAAAAAATAATGAATCGAGTGCTTTATGCACTTATTCCCATTTTTATATACGCTATCTTTCTTTTTGGATGGCGTGTTCTATTTATAATACTCATAACAAATCTCTTTGCACTTTTTACGGAATTCCTATTTATAAAAACCAAGCCTAAGGGTAAGGTATCGACTGCTGTTTTTGTGACCGGAAGCCTGCTTGCACTGACACTTCCTCCGACGATCCCATTATGGATGGCAGCAGTGGGCGCAGTCGTGGCAATAAGTTTCGGTAAGATGGTTTTTGGCGGATTCGGTATGAATATGTTCAATCCTGCAATTGTGGGGAGGACATTTTTGTATGTTGCATTTCCAAATGCACTCACTGTTCAATGGATGAAACCATTCGCCGCTTTTCCCGGTGGATTTACACATTTCTCGCACTCAAATCTTATCACTTCTGCCACACCAATGATCCAATTCAAGCAAGCCGGTGTGATCACAGGAATACCAAAACTCTTTTTTGGAATGATACCCGGTAGTATCGGAGAAACTTCTTCTCTCTTAATAATAATTGCAGCCCTCTATTTGGTTATTACAAAAACCGCAAAATGGCAGCCGATGATTGCAACTCTTGTGAGTTTCATGGTTTTTTCTCTTCTCTTTTATGGAAAGAATCCATTATATTTTCTTTTAAGCGGTGGTATCATGTTTGGGTCGGTATTTATGGTTACGGATCCAGTTTCAATGCCAAAAGAAAAATACACAATTTGGATCTATGGAATACTCATAGGATTTCTCACTGTCTTCATCAGGAAATTTTCTCTGTTTGCTGAAGGTTTCATGTTTGCGCTGATCATTGCAAATACTTTTATGCCAATTATTGAATATGGCATGAAGAAGCTCATGAACAAGAAAGTAAAACCAGCTACATAATGGAAAAACAGAAGATACATTTCTCTGAAACAAAGTTCTATCCCGTCTTTTTTATGATCGTGATCACGATAATTTGTGTGGGAATATTGGCAACTTTCTATCATCTAACCCATAAGCGCGTTGAAGATTATGAGTTAGCACAAATGAGAAAACAGGTTTTAGAAACCTTAGGACTTCCAGCTACCTCTGTTAATGAAGATTATGAGAGATATATTAGAGTTAGAACTCGAGATAATATCACCTTCTATGAAGCTAAGAGAGATAATATTGTGATAGGTTATTGTTTTCCTATGCAAGGAAGCGGTTTGTGGGGAACGATTCGAGCGCTTGCTGCACTTAATGTAGAGCTTTCCGAAATAACAGGTTTTTCAATCACCGAGCAAAATGAAACTCCTGGTTTAGGAGCACGCATAACTGAAGCCTGGTTCTTAGATCAATTTAAAAACAAATCCATAATTTTCAAAGATGAAGTTATCAAATATTCACTTATTCCCGAAGATGAAATAGCTGATCTTACAGAAATACAACAAATAACTGGTGCAACAGCTTCAAGCAGAGCGATTGTGAATATCTTATATAATAACCTTGTCGAGATTATTCAAAAATTTAAGAACTCATGACAAAAAAACAGATTCTGATAAATAGTCTTTTTACAGAAAATGCTGTATGGAGACAGATTCTCGGCATTTGTTCTGCACTGGCTGTAACAAATCTTCTCATGAACAGTCTCGTTATGGGTTTGGGTGTGATATTCACACTCGCTTGCTCGAGTTTTACCATTTCACTTCTGCGTAATTATATTCCAAATCGTATTCGTATGATGGTTCAGGTGCTCATTATTGCTTCATTTGTGATCATTGTGGATTTATTCCTTAAGGCATATCTTCCAAATATGAGTAAAGCCCTTGGACCGTATGTAGGGCTCATCATTACGAATTGCATTATTATGGGTCGTGCAGAAGCGTTTGCATCAAACAATACTCCGATAAACTCAGCAATAGATGGAATCGGAGCCGGTGCTGGATATGCGCTTGTACTTTTGATCATTGCTTTTTTCCGGGAATTATTCGGTTTTGGATCGCTATTCGGAATCCCTGTTTTAGGGCAGTGGTGGACGAAATGGTCAATCATGGTGATGGCACCGAGTGCGTTTTTCATGCTGGCACTTCTTATGTGGGGTGTCTATATTCTCCAAACTAAAGCGAAGAAGATATAATATGGAAATAAGTGTATTCATCCTGTTTATGGCAGCAGTTTTCACGAGTAATATTTTACTCACGAACTTTCTTGGAATGTGCTCATATCTCTCGGTATCAAAGCAGGTTGATTCTTCCATTGGTTTAGGGCTTGCAGTGTTTTTTGTGATGACCTGCACAACCGGGCTTAATTATGCAGTTTATTATTTCATACTTGTGCCGCTCGATCTCGTGTATCTTCAATAAATTATATTTATTATTGTCATTGCCGCATTTGTCCAACTCACAGAAATGGTGATCGAGAGATTTTCGCCAGTACTTTACTACTCGCTTGGAATTTTTCTACCACTGATCACTGTCAATTGTGCGATCCTCGGTGTATCACTTTTTATGATCATCAGGAACTATACTTTTATTCAATCAGTTGTGTTTGGTGCTGGAAGTGGGATTGGATGGTTGCTTGCGATATTGGCACTCGCAGGCATTCGAGAAAAAGTGAATGAAAAATTCGTTCCGGTCGGTTTGCGTGGTGCAGCTCTCAGTCTGATAATCACAGGCATTATGGCGCTTGGTTTTATCGGTTTTTCCGGTATCGCTGTGATACAGTAATATGTTTATCTCAATCCTTATCACTATCGGTATCGTTGCGGGAATTGGAGGTTTCCTTGCGCTTTTACTCATTATTGCAGAATCAACACTGGCAAATTATGGTGAATGTACGATCATGATTAATGAGAAAAAGGAACTGAAAGTAAAGGGTGGAAGTTCATTACTCAACATATTGAACAATAATAAAATTTTTCTCTCATCAGCTTGCGGGGGACGCGGAAGCTGCGGATTCTGTAAATGTAAAGTGATTGAAGGTGGAGGACCACTCCTTCCAACCGAAACTCCATTTCTTGAGGAAGATGAGAAAAAAAATAATGTGCGTCTTGCCTGCCAGGTAAAAGTCAAACAAGACATCAAGATTAAAATTCCAGCAGATATTTTTGCTGTTCAGGAATTCACAGGAAAGGTCATTAAAATTCAAGATTTAACCTATGATATCAAAGAAATTACGATTGAACTCACAAAACCGAAAGAGATAGAATTTCAAGCAGGACAATTTGTCCAATTTGTTGCTCCCAGATATGAAAAGAGCAGACAACCTGTAACTCGTGCTTATTCAATTTCCAGTAGTCCGGATAACAAGGATTATATTAAACTCATCATAAAAAAAGTGCCGGATGGACTTTGCACGACCTACATTCATGAGTATCTCAAAGAAGGAGACACTGTAATTTTTACAGGACCTTTCGGTGATTTTATTATCAAGGACACTCAAAATGATATGGTCTTCATTGCGGGTGGTTCAGGAAAAGCACCGATCATTTCCATGTTGGAATATTTAAATACTCACGGTTCTAAAAGAAGGTTGGTTTATTTTTTTGGTGCACGCACGAAAAAAGATCTGTATCTCACTGAATTGTTTGAGAAATTGGAAAAGGAATTGAAGGACTTTACATATGTGCCGACACTATCGCAACCGGAAGAAAATTCGGACTGGAAAGGAAAAACCGGCTATATCATGGCCTATTTGAAGGAGTACATTAAGGATGGTGCAGAAACGGAAGCATATCTCTGTGGAAGCCCCGGCATGATCGATGCGGTTCAAAAAAAACTGGTCGCAATCAAGATTTCTGAAGATAACATATTTTATGATTCTTTCAATTGAGGAATACTATGAAACAAACACCACAAGAGAAAAAAATACAAGAAAACATGCAGCCCGGTGTAATCACTTTAAATGGTTTTTTGGGTAATGATAATCGACATTATCAAGATATTATTGATGAAGATAGAAGAACACTTGAAAGATTAAGTATAACTCCTGGAGAAATTGCAGATCGACTTCAGTATTTTGCCGATTTGGCGTGGGATAGCTACGATGCCCCCATCATTATTGATGAATTTTATCAAGTTGAATATAAGAGTTATCGGGGGAAAATTCCTTGTCCGTTTCCTCATGCAGGCAGATATCCCAAAGGAACAATTACCCTTAAGAATCTCAACTGCGGAAAAGAAATATGTTGGACTCCTCTCAATATACATATGATCAGGGAGCATTGCTTTTTCGAAGGTAAAGGATCACCTCACAGGATCGAGCCTTCTGAAGTGATGAAAATTTTATTCAAATAAAACCTTGTAGATATTAATCTGAAGTAGTGGAAATAATTTTAAATTTAATAAACCAGCAAATTTGACAATAATTAGGCATTATCACAATTAGCTTTATATTATGCATTACTCATAAATTATATGAAAAAATATTATTTTAGTTTGTTTGTTTTGGGCATCATCGTTTTCAGTTTTGGAAAAGTCAAAGCTGATAATTTGAAAGTACATTTTATCGATATACGTCAGGGTGATGCAATACTGATACAGTAT